>JAUWGA010000029.1 GCA_030606635.1 Methanosarcinales archaeon | reverse complement strand
TTTAAGGTCAGTGCTGATATGAGCGTGCCGACCGCGAGAAACCCGATCGTACCGAGCAGTATGACAAGTGCCAGCCCGAACAAGTTTGGTATTGTATAATTGAATAGAACCATAAATATCGGTATGGTGATTGCCTCCATGATCAGCATCAGCACGAGACTGGAGAGCATCTTGCCTACATAGATAGCGCTGCGATCGACCGGGCAGAGTTTCAGACCCTCGATGCAGTTCTCCTCCTGCTCAAGAGCGAACGATCTGGACAGTCCCAACATGCCTGCGAACATAAACGTAATCCAGAGCATACCCGGAGCCAGTTCTGTGATCCGGTCGTGGTTGCCGCGCAAATCTAAAAATGAAAAACCGAAGATCAATATGATAAGGAATGCGAACATGAGCATCGAGTTTAGCATCTGCTTGGTTCTAAACTCGGCTGTAAGGTCTTTTTCTGCGATTGCGATGCATCGCTTCATATCGCTTACTTGGCACGACGGCACATAAACATGATTGCATCGACCATGTCCTTAAACGTGAACTTCTCTGGCATTACGTCCACACTGACGCCATAGCCGGAAAGGACATCTGCGGTGGGATCTCCGATCGCTGCAACGACTCTCTCGCATAGCACGTCCACGATCCCTGCCTCCGCGCCCATCGACCGTGCGACCGTCATGAAGTTGTGGACGGTCATCGCACTGGTGAATGCGAAGACATCGATCTTCCCGTTAAGCGCATCCTCGATCATCCGCTGCTGCCTGCCGTCATCCGGAAGCACCAGCCGGTACACCGCGGTCTCGTGCACCTCAACCCCACCTCCGGAACCTCTCAGTTCTGTGATCAGCGCGGGATCGCCGTGCGTACTCCGCACCACTTCCACAGTCTTGCCGTCAGTGCCGCGCAACAGCTCAGCGATCCCCTTCGAACTGTAGGAATCCGGCATCAGGGAGACGTTTATGCCCCGCGTCTCAAGCGCTATCTTCGTCTTTGATCCGATGGCAACGACCGATGTCTGGTTAAGCGCCTGAACGAAACGCTCAGGGTAATCGATCTTCTGCATCGTGAATGCGATTCCGTTTGCGCTGGTGAATATCACGGTATCCGATTCGCAGGCGAGCACGCGCTCTACAAACCCATCGAAATTGCTGTCGCGATTGTCCCGAAGTTCGATCATCGGTGCAGCGATCACGTCAAAGCCATGAGAGTGCAGAAGCGTGATCGAGGAATCGAGATGCATGTCAGGGCGCATGATTGCGATGACCGGGTTTTCCATGATGGTTGTTTGGCAGGGTGGTAAAAATATGTTTTGGTTTCGATCCCGCTGCGCTTCCGGTTGAGTTACGCAAATTTAAACTAACCTTTCATTCATGATGGTTGCCGGTATGGGCGGCAATTGATTAATAGTTCATAGAAGGATTCCGCGCGGTGAGCGCGAAGACACTAACCTTCTCTGGATCGCGGCTCTCTTTGCAGGTGTATGGTGTGCGGTAGATGCTCGATGAGAGCCCGGCAAGAAAACCACGGATAAAATTGCAGTTGTCCTCGTCCGCATCCAGTTCGAAGACATTGTGCAGCGTAACAACAAATCCATCGCTTCTATCGATCTCCATCTTTGTGAACCAGTCGGAAAACATCATGCTGCTCAAGATATTCTTAAAGATCGCATCAGGATCGAGGTTTTTTGGTATACTCATGCGCGCATGGTACCTCTCTGCGAGCTGCTTACCGAAATTATATAAAATACCCGCGCTCCCTTTGCCGATCACATCGACAAGCGAGTTCATTAGCAACACCAGATCGCCAGCCCTTGGGTATATCGGGATGTTCATATCCTCGTCCAGTTCCATACCTTCTGTTTTCACCCTATAACCTCATAACCTTTTTGACCTTTTCAGCGGTGTGTTGCAGTTCAATCATCACCAGCCCGACGTTGGCGTCAGGGTCGAGCAGAGATAACAGCGAAGCATTTCCAAGATTGAAGACCGCGACGATCCCTTCACCAGTATAAATCACTATACGGTCGGATGGTGGCAAGCTGAGATTGCGGACGGATTTGTTTGCCAGACCGACTATCGATGCACTGATCGCGTGGGCGATCGGGGTGTCATAAGAGTGATCACGAAATCGATCCGCTATCTTAAGACCGTCTGCGGATGAGATGACAATCCCGCGTATGCAATCGACGCGAGCGGTCAGCTCCGCGAGGAGCACGTTTAATTGGTCGATCGTTGTATGAGGCATGACTACACCGTTCGGAATTCCCGCATAATGGACATTGTTTTGGGATGTATGTTCCAATTATAGTATGGTTTGTGCCCTGTGTATGTAAAGATGTCGGTTGCGCGAACATCTCAAAAAATGACATCAGTAGGAAATACAACAACAGAGGACACAGAGGATCGATTTAAAAACTCTGTGCTCTCTGTGGGGATCATATAGAGTTCCAAATTACACTTGCGGAGTAATATAAATTCCCTGCTTTAATAAGTCACGCCATTCCGCCACCAGCGCCGCCGCCGATCGCACTGCGCAACTGCTCCTGCAACTGCTGGAACCGTTTCTGGATGCGTTCTTCCTGCTTTTCGAGCGTGCGTACCCGAAGTTCCATCGTGTCTTTCTTCTCGGTAAGTTCTGTTGCAACAGACTCGCGCTCGCCCTTGATCAGGAGTTGCCCGACATTCTTGTAGATCACTGCGTCATCCTCGAGTTTCGAAAGTTCTTCGAGAGCCATCTCGGTCTCGTTGAGCGCTGATGTCACCTGCGCCTTCTGTGATGCAAGCGCCTGCGCCTGCTGCTGAACCTGCTGAAGTTGCGCAAGTTGATGCTGTACTTGTGGTGGTATCTCAGTAGTCATATTATCACTTTTTTATCGCATTAACAAATTCGGTAATCGTTCTCTGTATCTCTGATGTCTCTTCGACCGCGGTGCCTGTCACAATGATATCCGCACCAGCTTCCGCGGCGGCTCTTGCGGATTTCGCGCTTCGGATCCCGCCTCCGACCACGAGCGTCTCGCAGCCTGCCCTCTTAACAGCACGGATCATCTCCGGCGGCACAGGGTCGGACGCACCGGAACCCGCCTCTAGGTATGTGTACCTCATGCCAAGAAACTTTCCTGCAAGCGAGTAAGCCACTGCAAGTTCCGGCTTCTCTCTCGGGATCAGTTTCGCATCCCCGACCCAGCCGGCTGTGCCGCCCGGCTCTACGATGATATATGCCATCGGGATCGGCTCGATTCCGTAATCTAAAACGGTTTTTGCCCCAATCATCTGGTTGGTGATCAGATACCCGACATCCCTTGAATTTAATAGACTCATAAAGAATATGGAGTCTGCGTATCTGCTGATTCCGGATGCGCTTGCCGGAAACAGGATGGTCGGGAGGTCGGTCACCTCCTTGATCGCACGCAGTGTCTCGTCGAGGACGTCACCGGATGCACCGACCGAGCCACCGACCATGATCGCGCTGCTGCCGGCTTTTGTCGCCGCCTCTGCGATCCCGGATGCCACGGAAGGGGATCCTGCATCCGGATCGATCAGGGTGAGGTGCGCCGCGCCATCCCGTTTTATAACGTCATCGAGATACTGCTCTGTGCTCATCCTCTACTTTCCTTCGACTTCATGCGCAGATGTTTGTAACCGCATTTCCTGCATCTGGTCGCCCGGATCGGATTGCGTGCATTACATTTCATGCATATCTTCTTACGCAGCAGTTTGTTTTCTGCTTCTTCAAATCGTGTCATTTTCTTGATCCTCTACATACCGTTATAGGGTGCGGTAATATTAACGTTGTTGTGTGGGGCGTTGCAGGCGTATTCAGCATAAGCGCGCAGGCAAGAGTCATCTTGAACAGAAAAACGAGTATTACCAAACCCCGCATATTGACCCCGTCCCAAAACGTACATCCCCATTCACCCCAGTTTCGCAGCCTCGCCGCGAACCAGTTTCCGAAACCGCCTGTGCGCCTCCACAACGGTCACGATCTTAGCCGCATCCGCTCCAACAAGGCAATCGACCCGCGGGTCACCCCTGTATTCCTGCTCGAGCGTGCGTGCCAGTTCGATCACGTCGTTCCCGCGTGCGTATGCATTCGCAAACTCCCACAATAGCCCGATATCGGTTCCACAGAGCGCGATGTTCGCATACGGGACTGCGTACTCGTTGCCATTGAAAACGATCGCAATCCCGCCTGCATCCCGCACACGCCCGAGCATCGCAAAGTCTGTGATCGAATCCCCGACAACGACCACGTCCCCGGGTGTCATGCCGTGACCGAGAGCGATCGCTTCCATCGCCTGGACCTTGCGTGCGCCTCCGACCACCCTCACCATTGAAAAGATATCGCCAAGCGCTGTCTCTTTCAGTTCGTCGAAGTAGAAAGCATCCAATCTCCGGAACACCGCATCATCGTCTTCAGTGCTGAGAATCTCCTCCTCGATGCCGCGTATGCAAGCGATATCGTCATCTGTGAGTCTTCCCCGTAATCCTTCAAGGTCGAGGCGCGTACATGCGATATGATCCTGGGTAACACCAAGCGCCGCACCGATCTGGTATGCGTGCTGCTCATAACTCGTCGAGATGATGTGTACATCCCAGCCATCTCTTTTCAATCTTGCAATCAGGTCCTTTGCGCCAGGCACGATCCTTGCACGCGATGATATCTCTGTGATATCCCCTTCCCTGATCCCGTGCACAAGCAGGAACGGGACGATGAGCGCAAGCGTATCACCTGGCTCGTAATTCTCGCGACCTGCAAGCGCCAGTACGTCGTCGTATCGGCTCAGCGTCTCGAATATCACATCCCCGTTCTCGATTAAGGAGGTCACCTCGTAGGCATTGTCCTGCGGCGACAGCGGACCTTCCAGATCAAAGCATATAATGTTCATAATCATCAGCTTAGGACGCCGCATATATCAAGGTCTCGACCAATACCCGCCTCAGAGTACCGCAAGTGCCGCCGATGCGGCATAAGATGATGCAAGCGCCCATGTTCCGCTTCGCTCATGCCGTTTTTTCGTCGCGTAATTTTATCAGCGCGAATACGCAGTAATTCAGGATATCCCGGTATTCAGACGCAATGCCTTCGGAAACCTTTGGAGGTCCTCCCGACTCCTCCATGCTGCGTATTCGGTATGCTTTAACGAGTATCTGGTCTGTTATTGACGGGAGTCGCATCTCTCTCCACGAATCCCCATAATCCGCATTCTTTGCGACCATCAGTCCCCTGACCTCCTTTAAGATCGCATCGTATTCCTCGATCGTATTCTTTTCCTGTGACATGTCAGCACCTATTTTATCCCGTTTACAACCGCAACCTTCTGACGATCTCGGGATTCTCCATCATCTCGCGTATTCTTCCAAGGATGACCCGTGATATCATGGTCATAAATGCACGTTTGGTCCCTGATTCGTCGGATGCGTCATCGAAAACACTTTTTGACACCTTCCACAGCCCGGATATCGGTATGATCATCAGTTCACCCATCTTCCCTGTGATCGCGCTGTCCACAGCCCACAGTTCCTCTTCCATGTTCAGTGAATCTGCAAACCCGGTAGGATCGCTGATCAGGGCATCCAATTGGTCCGAATATTCCTCGGCTCCAGCTACAAACCCGGTATCGTCGAACGCGCCCATGTTCTTTGAGATGCAAATGTCAATAAATCGACTGTTCTCTATCAAATCCGCAATATATTTGCAGGTCATCTCGCCGGCATCGATCATCTCATCGATCATCTCGCTGTCCGCACCCTTTGCGTGCCCGACCATATCGGCAACTGTTGTGCAGATGCTCAGGAGGTAGTGCGGGATGCAGAGATCGCATCCTGCCGGGAGGTTGCTTATCGATTGGTTCACCAGGTGTTTCAGTTCATGGAGGCGCCGTTGCTGTGCATCGGTAAGCGTGGCTTTCGAAATCTCTTCTTCTGGCGCCTTTGCCGTCACAACAGCAGATTCGGCATCCCCTGTCTCTCCAGTCCCTTCTGCCTTTCCTGCAGCTTCTGCCGCCTCTATCGTCGCCACATTCCCCGCCATTTCCACTGCATCTACAGTCTCGCCCCAGACCACCTGGTACGCCTGCGTCATGGCATCTCGCACCTTATCGCTCGGATCGTCGAGATGGCGTTTGAGCGGCTCTTTTGCGAACTGCACAAGGTTCCTGTTCTTCTGTCCGATGCGCCTGATCGACTGCGCGGCATTGGCGCGAACGCGGTCATCGGCGTCATCGAGGAGCACAATCAGATGCGGAATAACGTTTTCATCGACCTCTGCGGACGCGCCAGCCATCAGGGCGGATCTGGCACGCTCGTCAGCATCGCGGCTGTGCAATTGATCGATAATATTCTCTTTTTTCCTTTCGAAGAGTTTGTGTGCACGTTTTTTAATAGATAGTTCCTTATTCTTCGATTTCATAAGTATCAGCGAGGTTGCAGCTATTAATATAATTACAATCAGCACAAGCGTCCCGAAAACACGATTTTTAGCGTTGTTTCTCCCCGTCCAGTCCTTATACAGCGATTTCTTGGTGTTGTTCGCCTCGTTTACGATGTCTGAGATCGTTCTCTGATGCTCTGTCAGATCGCCTAAGAAAAAACCAGTTCCGTTTACTATCTCCACCATCTTCCCGTCCACCTCCATAAACCGCTCACCAAAAGTGGAAAGCACCCCGTAATCCGCAACATCCGAACTTGCGATATCATTGCTCAGCACATCAAGCGAGTCGCATGATGTGATCAGGCTGATGCGGGTCCTTTCAATCACCTGCGGCGACCCCACAAGGGCTTTGATGGCACTGATCTCATCAGGATCGAGTTTCATTGCTGCATCCCTCCATGCAGCCGCCTCAAGAACAGCATCGACAATCGATGCATCGGTCACAACCATACCATCGTCTGTGAAGATCTCGATCCCCCTCCCACAGACGGCGTTTTTGTAACTGACGACATAGTAGTTCTCCGCCCCCATCGAGACCACAGCGATGGTATCGATCGAGTAATCGAGCAGCACCCTGTTTGCATTAGCGGCATCTACGACCGTATCATCATCGATACTCCCGGTCCCACCCACATCGGGTCCTCCCCTATCCGGCGCTACAACCGGTGCAGCAGCTGATGAAGTGGCAGGTGTGGCGGTAGGCGGGTTGTTCGGCGAACCCGGCACGCCCGGTGCATCTGGCGCATCGGGGTCGTCAGGATCATCAGGAGCGGCTGCCGCACCACCTATGTTCATGCCCCCGATGCAGAGCGCGGCAAGCAGCGCGATGACAAGTAGTGTTATAAACTTCATAGTATCCCCTGTTTCATCCGTTTCACAATTTCAGGATTTTCATACATCTCTTTTGCATACTTGAGTAGAGTGTCTGCGATCGATATCCGTATCGCGTGTTCGAGATCGTCTCCCGACTGATCCGCAAGCAAACTCTTTGCAATTGACCAGACGCCGGTTATCGGAAGCATGCTCATATCCCGCGTCCTCGATGTGATTTCCCTATCGATCTCGAGGAGCGCCCGTTCCACCTTCGGACTGGTTTCCGATACGAATCCGGACGGACTTGCTATCAGGTCGGAGAGCTGATCGTAGCTGATCTGGCTTGCGTTGCATCCAGCTGAGTTCTCGTTACCCGCTCTGCTTCGTGCGTACAGGTCAATATTTCGTTTGGATGCCATGATCTCGGATAGTTCCGTGCAGACAGACTCGATGACCGATGTCATCTGATCGGTCACCTCTTTCGGTCCCGCCTTCCCGCGTATAAAATGGACTGCCGTCATCCCGCGTACGTATTCGATCAAACGCTGTGCCACACTCCGGTAAAAGTTGGGGATGCACCGGTCATAACCTGATACCTCGCGATACCGGTTCTCAAACGACTCCCTGACAGCGCGCAATCTCGCATCCTGCGCCTGATCAGGGCGGACTGCCGATGACAGCAGGATCGTTGCGGTATCCCCGTCCACAGAGACCGTCCTACCTTCGTACAGGTTTGGGATTCCGCTTACGCTGACCGTACGCTGCCCGCCATGATCCAGTGTGAACATCGCTTCTCCGGAAGCATCGGTCTTCTGGGTGGCTGAGCCGGTCTGCACCGCCGCGCCCGGTACCGGCGTTCTCGACGCGGAATCGAGTACCTTCACCTTCATCATGACCTTCGGCTGCACCGGCACGGTTTTCGGTTCTGGCGGCGTAATCCGGGTATTGGGTTTGGTAGCAGGTTTGGGATCGGGTTTGACGACAGGTTTACCGGTTCTGCTCCCGGTCTTATCAGGCGGGGGCGTATACTCTTTGTATTTATACCCGTAAGCGGTTCCGGTGGATTGGCTGGTGGCGGATCTCCGGCGCATTAAGACGATGCCTGCAAGTACCAGTAGCAGAAGCGCCACCAGGATGTAAGGCCATGATCCGCGGCTCTGGGACACCTCTGGCATCGCAGGTGTGCGACCTGTCCCCCCGCCCACCGCGAGAGTGGTGATCACGACACTGACCTCATCGGTATCGGTGTATTCATACTCATCGGTTACGCTTAACGTGACTGTGTATGTGCCCGGATCGAATAGATGGTAGAACATTCGTTCCTCTGAGATTGTGGTGCCGTTTAAAATCCACTGGTAGGTCAGGTTCTCCCCGGTTGAGCGGGATGCATCGAGTATGATCTCTGTTCCCTCAAGTGCCTCGCGGTCCGCGCCTGCGTCTGCCACTGGCATGCCCATACTCGACCGTGCCGTGATCGTGATGTCATCCGTACCTGATGCGCCATCGTCATCGGTCACCACAAGCGTTATGTGGTGTACTCCTTTCGGGAATATGTGCTCAAAGACCCTCGATTCGTTGAGCCTGATAGAGTCCTCGAGCCATTCGTATTTCACGATCTCGCCGTCCGGATCTGTGGAGCCGGATGCATCCAGTATGACCGTGGTTCCAATGAGCACTGCCTGATCGGATCCCGCATCTGCTATCGGGGGCTTCTGGTCCACGGCAGTGACCTCGATTACCACCCGGTCCGTAGCAGTTGCCCCGTATCCATCGGTCACGGTCAGCATGATGCGGTGTGTGCCGATCAGGAGAACCATATCGAAGGATTGTGCAAGATTGAGGATGCCGGCACCATCCTCCTTCCACTCATAATACATGGTATTGCCGTCAGAGTCGCTGGAATTGGATGCGTTGAAGTGAACAAGCGTCCCTTCCGGCACGGTCATGTCAGGTCCCGCGTCTGCGACCGGTGCGCAGTTGACCAGGATCTCGAGAGTATCCTCGCCGGTATCGCCATCGTCATCGGTCACCACAAGCGTGATCTCATGTCTTCCGGCATCAAAGATCTTGTTAAATGAGCTCCTGGTGCTGAGTTCTACCCCGTCCTCGGTCCACTTGTAAGACTCGATTTTTCCGTCAGGATCGTCGGATCCGGATGCGTCGAGTTTGATGTACGTATCAGGCAGTATGACCCGGTCATCGCCTGCATCCGCAACCGGGGGCTGGTTCACATCCACGGTTACGGTATCGGTATCGGTGTTGGTGCCGTTTGATACGGTCAGCGTGATTGTGTGTGTACCTATCGAAAATTCGTGACTGAATGATACCTGATCGTTTAGTACGGTGCCGCCCTCGGTCCAGTTATATGTCAATGTGCCGGTGCCAGTTGATCCCGAACCATCCAGCTCGACCGCGGTACCCGGCGATACATCCTGGTCATCGCCTGCATCAGCGGTCAGTGCCGATGCACCGCTCATGAGTAGGAGCAATGAGGCGTACACAAAGACCACAACACAAACCCTGCGCAGATGCAGCCCTCTAATCATAATGCAATCATGAGCAGTGTAATCACATAAACCTTCTTGCACTTGTAGGGCGGTTGACCTGGCTCTGGTGCTTGTATCAAACACGAATGCACACGTTTGGGCGAATCGCACAAATTGCTTTCGTGTAATGTCGAGCAAAGCTTGACGGACGAATTTCCCGCCGTATTCTTGGCTTTGAGGTTACTATGACCCCACTCACAGTTAGTTCTGAGGTGGTGGCTAACCTTCATAGGGGCTTTGGATATTCAACAGCCGGATACTGAATTTTGCTCGGCACACTCATGGCATTCCTCGCCCGCCATGCCCATCACCTGCTCGACAGAATCAAAGACCGCACCCGCAATCACGTCTTTCGTGCCACTGACATGGGAGATCTCGTTCTTTTTGCTGATGATCCAGACCTCCCCTTCGCTGCCGCCCATATTTTCAGCAGTATTCGCAACAACCATAGAAAGCCCGTAACGGTTCATCGCCGCCTTCGCATGCTCGATCAACGCTTCGCCCCCGACAGACTCCAGTTTAAACCCGACGACCGCCAGATCAGGATACGCATCCCGCACCGCCTCAAGCAACTTCCGTGTCGGGCGCAGGTCAAGCGTCAGTTGGCTGCCCGACCTGATCTTATCCGCGGCAGGATCGAGCGTATAATCCGAGATCGCAGCAGCGCTGATCAGGATATCGTACCCATCTCCCGCACCGCCCCCAAGTTCATCCAGCACAGCATCTGTCATCTCTTCTGCGGTCTCCACATAGATCTCCCGGATGCCAGAAAAACCGATTTGCCCGCTATGCACAAGCGTCACATCAGCCCCGCGCCGAAACGCCTCATAAGCAAGGGAAGCCCCCATCCGGCCCGATGCCCTGCTCGTGATGATGCGCACAGGATCGATCGGCTCTGCGGTCGCGCCGCCCGTGATCAGTACCCGGATGCCGGAAAGTGCGTAGCCGCCAAGCGCTCGCTCTGCCCACCGCACGATATCATCGTTAGGCGCGATCTTTGCTTTCCCTTCCTCGATAACGGGACCCACGATCGTGACTCCCTGATCCCGCAGGATATCGATGTTCCCGCGTACGATCGGATTATACATGCTCTCGTGCATGGCAGGCGCCACGATGGCCGGAACCCCTGCGCCGAGTGCTGTTGTTGCAAATATCGAGACGAGAGTGTCAGGGATGCCGTGTGCAATCTTCCCGATCGTGCTTGCAGTACACGGCGCAATCAGCAGCAGGTCAGCGTCTCCGGCACTGCCTCCGCTGCAATCACCCTTCACCGCCCCACCGCAGTACTCGACCCACGAAACCCTACCGGTCCACCCGGTGATCACAGCGCGCCCTGTTGCGCATTCGATCGCGTCCGGGTGGATGATGCGCTCTGCAGGTTCGGTCATCACCGCCTGCACCGTAGCCCCTCGGCGGATCAGTTCATGCGCCAGTTCGATGGTTCGTACAGCAGCGATGCTCCCTGTTATGCCAAGCACGATCGTCTTATCTGCGAGATGTTTCGTAAAATCCATCAGATGCACCGGTTTTTCTTAAATCCTTTGGGAGCGTGATTTTATCAATCCATCACTCCTTACTACTACTACTACAATGCTTGCAATTTCACATAATGGTTTTGGACATGTCCGGACGTGCGCTGGTACGGGGATCAGGGGATTTACGAATTTTTTGGATAGGCGCACCCCTGAGAAACGATCCTGCTCACGTCCCCGGCGGAATCCGTTTGTACCTACTGAAGAGCATATTCTTAATTAGGGTTGGAGAGAGATATCCATTAATATGAATATCCAAAACACCCAAAATGAAATCCTCTTAACGAATAAAACTCTGAAAAATTTCCTTAAAGAGTTTGATGTGGATGCAACCGATTATGGAATTAAGATTTAACAGAGAGCAGAACCGCATGGAACGTCTGACATTCATACGACGTTACAGCAAGTGGGTGAAATCGGTGCCAAATGAGGTCTGGAGCAGGCAGCAGGCATCGCTTATAAACAGCTTTCTGAGCAGTTCAAAGAACTTTCAACTGGATCGAAAAGAGTATCTGGCAATGAA
The DNA here is from genome assembly GCA_030606635.1 of Methanosarcinales archaeon. Taxonomy (GTDB): domain Archaea; phylum Halobacteriota; class Methanosarcinia; order Methanosarcinales; family Methanogasteraceae; genus Methanogaster_A. The sequence continues at coordinate 1,424 of JAUWGA010000029.1, read as the reverse complement.
GAGCCGTTCAAAAGCAGTCACGATCCAGACGGGTAAGCATACCGAGGTCAACAGAGATGGCAATCAACCATGAGATCATCTTCGCGGGCAGATCAAACGTCGGGAAGTCGTCGCTGATCAAGAGACTGACCGGCAGAAGCGTCAAGACGGGGAGGCGCCCAGGCGTCACGAGGAAACCGACACATATAACGTTTAGAGATCTGTTGATAACCGATCTGCCGGGTTACGGATTTTTGCACGGCGTCCCGGACGTGGTTCAGGAGCGCATAAAGAATTCGATTGTCCATTATCTCGAAGACAACTGCGACCGCATCCTCTGTGCTGTTCAGGTGATCGATGCAAGCGTTTTCTGCGAGATCGTAGACAGATGGTCAGAAAGGGGCGAGATACCAGTTGATATCGAATTGTTTGAATTTTTGTCCGATATCGATATCGATACGGTTATCGCGGCAAACAAGATGGACCTGGTAACCGATCGAGACGATGTGCTCGATCAGATCGTGGAGCGTTTCGACTTTCTCCCGCCATGGAGGCAATGGATCGACACGGTTGCACCGGTGTCTGCGAAGAAGGGGGATGTATCGCAGCTTGCCGTACTCGTGCGCTCCAGACTGCACCGGATCGGGCGGGACAATCTGTTCGGGCAGTTCAGGACGGTCTGAGGGTGGACAGCATCCATGGTGCGAATATATTTGATGACTTGGGGATAGATGGATACAGGTGATATTATGATAACAGTTGCAGTAACAGGCGCACTCGGGCGCATGGGCTCGCTTATAATCGAGAATGTCGGCGGTGCGCCAGATATGGAACTGGTGGCAGCGTTTGACATCCATGACATCGGGATGCCGGTTGGCACTGGTGCCGGTGCTGATGTCGCTGCTGGCGCCGGCGATGTCCGGGTATCAGATTCCCGTGAGATCGATGCGCTGCTTGCAGACACTTCCCCGGATGTCCTGATCGACTTCACGATCGCAGATGCCGCCGTCGGAAACGTCAGGGCCGCTGTAGAGCACGGTGTTGCAATCGTTCTCGGGACGACCGGACTTGAACCGTACCAGGATGAGATCGCAGGAATCATAGCCGGAAACGTCCCTGCCGTGATTGCGCCCAACTTCTCGGTCGGAGTCAACGTCTTCTGGAAATTGCTTGCAGAAGCCACCGCATACATCGGCGACTGGGATATCGAGATCGTTGAGGCGCACCACCGCCACAAGAAGGATGCGCCATCAGGGACTGCGATGCGTGCGGCTGACGTGATCAGCAAGGCTCTTGGGGGAAAAGAACTGGTCTACGGGCGTGAGGGACTCGCTCCGAGGGGTGACGAGATCGGCATCCACGCGATCAGGGGCGGTGACATCATCGGCGATCATCTCGTGCTATTTGCAGGGGATGGCGAGCGGATCGAGATTAAGCATCAGGCG
>JAUWGA010000046.1 GCA_030606635.1 Methanosarcinales archaeon | reverse complement strand
TGCCTGCAAAGATAAGAAAAGCCCATGGGATAACGCCCGGTGATGTTTTGGAATGGATAGATACCGAGCAGGGAATACTGGTACAGCCAAGAAAAAAAAGAACATTGCAGGATATAGTAGGCATAGTAAAATCCGGAGGGGATGCGGTTGAATCCAAGAAGATGATCCAGAAGGGACTTAAATGATCTTCGCAGACTCCTCCTACTTTATCGCCCTATCAAGAGAGCGGGACAGGTGGCATAAAGACGCACTGAAACTCGTTCCAAAAATTGACGAGACGATGATGATATCTGACCTTATCGTAAGTGAAAGCGTCACGCTGGTGGGGTCGCTGGAAGGCGGAAAGGCGGGCAAGATTCTTTATGAATATTTTACAGACAACTGTAAAATAACATTTATGGATGCGGGAATGCTCGCAAAAGCAGCGGATACTTTTCTTATGTACGACGGCTCAATATCGCTGGCTGATGCAGCGTCTGTCGAGATAATGAAAAAACACGGAATTAAACGAATACTCTCCTTTGACAGCGACTTCGATAAAATACCGGAAATTGATAGAATCCATCAGTTATGACCTCTGCAATAACAGAATCCGAAGTCGAAGAAGTCGCACTTGAGATTCTCTCGGAAATGGGCTACTCCACGATCCGGATATCACCCCGGACGGAACATCTCCCGAAAGGAACTCCTATTCCGACGTAGTATTAGTCGAAAGGTTAAGAGACGCAATCGACAGGTTCAATCCTGACATTCCGGCAGAAGCAAGGGAAGAAGCCCTCAAAAAAGTGATGAGGACAGAAAGCCCGGATCTCATCAACAACCACAATTTCCACAAGATGACGGTAGACTGTGTTGACATTGAATACCGCAGGGACAACGGCGGCATTGCGGGCGATACGGTCTGGCTCTTCGATTTCGAAAATCCGGAAAAGAACGAGTTCCTGGCAGTTGGACTGTTAAACCCCTCGGAAAAATAGGGAGTGGAGTTGGGTTATAAATCCCAACCTCCTCTCGAAGAAGTATCAGTCCTTAATCTTCTCAAACGAGTCCTTGTGCTTGCAAACCGGACATTCCTCCGGCGCCGCATCAGCGTCGGTAACGTATCCGCAGTTTGTACATCGATATTCAGCCATCAAACCTCACCTCCTTTTAGATTGTCTTCTTACAGAAATACCAGTCCTTACAGTCATAGCCCTCGGTGAGCCGCTTCTCTGCTTCATCCGTCGTTGCAGGCGGCGGCACAATCGCTTGATCTCCGGGTCTCCAGTCGGCAGGCGTTGCGATCCCGTACTTGTCTGCCGCCTGCAGGGCATCGACGAGCCGCAGGATCTCATCCATATTCCGTCCTGTTGAGAGCGGGTAGTAGATCATAGCCCGCAGGATCTGGTCAGGATCGATTACAAAGACGCACCGCACAGCAGCGGTCGCACTCTGCCCCGGGTGGATCATCCCGTACAGCGTCCCGACATTCATACTGAGGTCCGCGATCACCGGAAACGGTATCTCAATACCCATCTTCTCCTTGATATTCCGCACCCACGCGATATGCGAGTGGACACTGTCAACGCTGAGTCCGATCAGCTTCACACCACGCTTCTCAAGTTCAGGATTCATCTTTGCAAAGCCCATGAACTCTGTTGTGCAGACCGGCGTGAAGTCTGCCGGATGCGAGAAGAGGATGACCCACCCTCCCGTGTAGTCAGAGAGTTTCATTGGCCCGTGAGTGGTCACAGCCTCGAAATCGGGGGCAGGCTCGCCCAGATGAAGCATCGGGCGTGCCTGTGCCGGTTCTGTTGTGGTTTCTTCATCCATACCTTCTCACCTCGTTTTTAGTCTTTTGGCAGTTGTTTCAGCGCATTCCGAAACATCGCAACACCAGGGGCGCCTGACGTCATGAATACGACCTCGAGCGTCTCTATGATCTCTTCCTTTGTTGCTCCGTTGTTGATTGCGTTTCGCATCTGCGATTCCACGCAGGGCTCACACCGCTGTGCTGCAACCGCTGCCAGTGCCATAAGAGTCTTCGCCTTCACAGAGAGCGCGCCATCCTTCAGCACACCCTCGTCACACTTTTGATACATCCTGAGGAAGGATGGGTCGATCTCTCCGATCGTCTTCATGATATCAGGAGTGAACCCGATCTTCTTGCTTATGTTCTCTACAATCTCTTTTCCCATTGTTACATACCTCCTATTTTCTTCACAGTCTCTTACAGCCTCTCATCGACACCGCCGCTGGTATCGCATTCCGGAATGTAGCAGCTAACATCGATGAAATCGCATATCTCGCCGCATGATGGACACTGTTCCGGCGGCGCATCCGCTTCCAGCGCATATCCGCAGTTTGAGCATTTCCAGCTGGTCATGTCATTAACCTCCTGACCTCTTCAGCAGCCCGAAAAGTTCTCTGCCTCGTGCTCGCCACAGAACCAGCACGTTTCAGGGTTGTCGCCTTCGACAAACGTCATCTGCCCGCATGTGAGACATGCGAACTTGTTGTCATGTACAACCGATGTTCCCGGCGGTAGAACCGAAACGGTTCCGGAAACTTCCCAGAGCCCGTGCAGGTTGCAGCGCGAGACCGCACGCAGTTTGACAGATCCCACGTTGTCGAGCCGGATCGTGAAGACGGTCTTTGGCTCGGTGAGTTGCGGGGTCAAGTCTATTCGTGCCAGGAATACGTCCTCTACATACAGTTCGATCCACTGTATGTGATGTCCCGGCTCATTCGGATGCGCAAGCATCCCGCCGACCTCAACCTCGATATTAAACGGCTCCCGTGCCGCAACCTCCACAGGAATGCTGATATGCGGCAGGTGCTTCTTCTCAAGCGCAGTCAGGTTCATCAGATTCGCTGCTCTGTTTATTCGCAGGAACTGCTCATCAATCACTTCTTCAACCATTGTATATACCTCCTTTGGTTTATTCCACAGGTTTGAAAAACTCCTTCCCAGCACCACATGATGGACACTTCCAGTCGTCTGGCAGGTCTGAAAATGCTGTTCCAGGTTCAATTCCGCTCGTAGGGTCGCCCCTCTCCGGGCGGTACAGGTATCCGCACATCGTGCATCGATAATTCGTCATGGTGTGCCCTCCTTTTACTCAAACAATGTCCATCGGAACGCCACAGCAGACGAGCTCTCCGTCTCCTTCCTCTATCACCTGAACAACGTTCCCACAGATACTGCATTCGTAAACTTCTCCTTTAGCTGTCATGTCTACCTCCTATTTAGTATTCTTCACACTCAATCTCGAAGTACTCTCTCGGATGATCGCACGACGGGCACTCAACAGGTGGTTCCTTGCCCTCGTGCACGTATCCGCACTTCCTGCAGACCCATGTGACCTTCGTATCTTTCGTAAAAACCGTATCCGCCTCGACAATTGCAAGCAGTTTCCTGTACCGCTCTTCGTGATGCGCCTCTGCAATTGCTATCGATCGCAGCCTATCCGCAATCCGGTCCAGTCCTTCGCTTTCGGAAACGTCTGCAAACTCCGGATACATCGTCGTAGTCTCGTAGTTCTCGCCAGCGATCGCTGCGGCGAGGTTCTCAGCAGTGGTTCCAAGCGTGAGCGGTGCTGCAGCTTCCACGACGATCTCATCAGGTTTTTCAGGAATCTTCTGCCGGAGTTCATCGATCATCCTGAAGAGCCACTTCGCATGTTCCCGTTCGTTCTCTGCTGTCAGAATGAAGATACCTGAGATCTGCTCAAAGCCCTCCTTCTGTGCAACCTTCGCATAGAACGTGTACCTATTCCGAGCCTGACTCTCGCCTATGAAGGCTTTTGTAAGGTTTTCAAGCGTCTTTTCCATGACTCTAACTGCCTCCTGGCTTCACGCTGTAGACCTCGGTAACCGCAACAGTGACGAGGTTCTTCGGCGCTGGAAACCCCGCCATAGCAAGCTCTTCCTTTGCCGCGTCAAATGCAGGTCCGCTGTCCGCAATTGTAGCGGTTCCCTTGAGCTGATATCCTGATGCGGTCTCTGCGTCCACGATGTCGATTGCGACCCTTGGATTCTCCACGAGGTTCTTTCTGGTGTGTGCGGAGAAGATGTCCGCAAACTGGATCGTCTGCTCATCAACGATCTTAAAGCTGCCTTTTGGTGAGACATTCGGCACACCATCTTTTGATGCTGTGGCAACCGAGCCCCACCCGATCTTTTCAAGAACCTTCTTTACATCGTCCGTGATCTTATCCATCTTATTCACCTCCTATTTAGTCCCGGAAAGTGCTCTGGCGATGCTCTCGCCAAGTTCCCTGGATTCCTGTTTTATCTTGCCGGTGATCGCACCTGATACCTGCAGGCCCGGTTCTATTACATCCATGCCCCAGTCCTTCATGGCATCGATTATGATCCCGACAGCTTTGGGGCGGGTTGCGTAAGGTCCGAACGCTGCCCCAACCTTGCCAGACAGGTCAAAGCTTCCAGCCTTCTTTAGTAATTGCTCCACAAAGACGACCGGTTTCATCTCGTATGTTGATGAGCCGATCGCAACGGCATCTGCCGAATCCATGATCGCGAGCGCGTCATCCACGCTCGTTGTGCGCCCGCCGCCGGGCACGTCCTCGGTTACGTTGCCGAGCAGTATAACTTCAGCATCAATACCCTCTGACCTTGCCCCGTCATCTATCTGTTCTGCCATCTCTCCGGTGTGACCGGTTCCGGTTCCGTAGATTACAGCCAGTTTAGCCAATTACAACACCTCCTCTGTGTGTTACAGGATGTTTAAGGAATAACATCCCGCCCTGCTGGCGGTGGTGTCGATGGACCGCTTCGGACGATCCATTACGCTCATGTCAGCGGTCAAACATCCTGATGCGTGCAAATCAGTGCGCTTTAAGCGCGCTTCACCCCCCCTTTACAATACAGCTTTAAAAACTTATCGTTCGAATATCGTCAAGAATTGATGGATTTAAGACGATGTTCGCAAAACAGCCGCCCGATATCGAGTGTGATGTGCGAATAATCCACCGAAACTCTTACCACATATCAGATAAAACTGAGTACCGGCAAGGTAGTCAAAATGGCTGAAAGGCTTTGCCAACCTGACCGTTAGCGACCATCGGAAAACGTCAGAACCCGAAAAATCCACTTGTGTCAGAGTTAAGTAAGGTAACAAACAAATGAAAGTAAAGGAGATTAAACATGGAAAATAACATGGAAAATTCAGGATTTGAAGATTTGCATTTATCAAAAGAGATGCATCAGGCAATTGCAGATATGGGTTTTGAAGAGCCCACCACGATTCAGAATCGATCCATTCCATATATGTTGGATGGAAAAGATGTGATTGGACAGGCGCAAACAGGTACAGGGAAGACTGCAGCTTTCGGAATTGCAACTTTGGAGAGGATAGATCCGAAAAATAAGGGATTGCAGGCGGTAATTTTATGCCCCACAAGAGAGCTGGCAATTCAGGTATCAGAAGAACTGAAAAATCTTTCAAAGTATAAAAAACGCATCAGGATTTTGCCCGTTTATGGTGGACAGCCTATAGGACGCCAGATTAAAGCATTAAGAGAAGGTGTGCAGATTGTTATCGGCACTCCTGGCCGCGTCATGGATCATTTAAACCGCCGCACTTTGAAAATGGATGGCGTAAAGATAATCATACTGGATGAAGCAGATGAAATGCTGGACATGGGATTTAGAGACGACATTGAAACTGTTGTTAAGAAAATCCCGGAGAAAAGGCAGACCATCCTCTTCTCTGCAACCATGTCAAAGGCCATTTTAAAATTAACTAAACGATATCAGAAAGACCCACAACTGATAAAATTGGTACATAGGGAGATGACTGTTCCCGATGTCGAACAATTTTTTGTTGAAGTCAAGCAGCAAGCAAAAACAGAGGCCCTGTCTCGTTTAATCGATCTTTACAATCTGAAATTGTCGCTGGTCTTTTGTAATACAAAAAGACGTGTGGATGAATTGGTTGAAAGCCTCAAGGCAAGAGGATATCTGGCTGAGGGGCTGCATGGGGGGCTGCAGCAGAATCAAAGAGACAGCGTCATGTCTAAATTCAGAAGGGGGGAGATTGATATTGTAGTGGCAACTGATGTGGCAGCCCGGGGAATCGATGTAGGGGCTACAGACGCAGTGTTTAACTATGACATACCTACTGATGATGAATATTATGTACATAGAATCGGAAGAACCGCCAGGGCAGGAAAAGCGGGGTATGCATTTACATTTGTGATCGGCAAGGAGGCATATAGGATAAGGCAGATACAAAGATTCACAAAAACTAAAATTATAGCTCAGAAAGTTCCTTCCGTCAGTGATGTCGAAGAGATCAGGACGAACTTGCTTTTAGAAAAAGTTAAAGGGATTATTGATGCCGGGCATCTGGGAAAATGTAATAATTTGGTTGAAAAACTTGTTCAGGAAGATTATACTTCTTCAGAAGTGGCTGCTGCTTTGCTAAAGATGGTGGTTGCTGAAGGGAGCAAATGAAAAAAAGGGGGCTGTTTTAGTTCGAATATCGTCAAGAATTGATGGATTTAAGACGATATTCGCAAAACAGCCGCCCGATATCGATTGTGATGCGCGAATAAGCCACCAAAACGCTTATTACAGATCAGATAATTGAGTACCAGCAAGGTGGTCAAAATGGCAGAAGAACATAAACTTGCACACGATGCAGCAACGCAGGGCAGAATTGGCGAGATCGAGGAACTCAAGATGGAGATCGTTGAGATGCTGAAAGATGCAGCAGTCAAGTTCCCTGTGAAGGACAAGAACGAGCTTGCAAACCTCTTCCCGCATGGAACCATGATGGCATGCAGGGTCGGCGGCAAAGAGACGCATTTCGATGAACTTGCAGAGGCGCTCAACACCGATGACTTTCCACTCGGAGATGCATCGGCAGTTGCGTCAGCGATACTCTCCAGGTGTTCCCTCGCTTAGGCGCGGGAACCCTCTCATTTTTTAGGCAGAAAGAATAGGAGGTGCAGAACCATGGCAGACCCAAAACCAAAACTCGTAATCGTCTACGGGACAGGGACGAACAATACCAAAGCTGTTGCAGAAGGAATTGAGAGCGGAGCACGGGACGAAGGCGTTGATACCGTTGTCTTAAATGTGGCAGACATATCAAAGGAAGAGATCGTTGCAGAGATCACAGGTGCACAGGGAGTCGCGATAGGCTCACCCACCTACAACCGAAAACCGGTTCCTGCGATAGTAACACTTGTAGATATGTTACAAGATGTCAACATGGAGGGAAAGGTCTGCGCAACCTTTGGAGCTTATGGGCACAGTGGAGAAGCTCCAAAGACGCTCAAGCGGGTGCTTAAGCCCTGCAACATGGAGCAGATGGAGGTTCTGCGGATACTCGGAAAACCAGCAGGTCCCACGCTGGATGAATGCCGGAAGTATGGCGCGGAGATCGCAGGAAATATGCTTGAGAAGTGATGTTGATCACACTCAACCCAAACGAGGTGATTAAAAATGAAATTTGATGAGATACTGAAAGGAAGAGAAGCTGAAGGTAGGGAGAAGCATGTCCCAACAATTGAGATTGGTAAGGGGCGTGGAGAAGGCGATGTGGATGTTGTCCGGGTGGTTGTTGGTAAGGATGTGCCACACCCAAACACCGTGGAGCATCACATCGCATGGGTAGAACTGTATGGAGTAAAGAAGGACGGGCAGGTAGTTGATCTCGGCAGGACAGATTTTGCTCCCGGATACACCAACCCGAATGCCAGATTTCAGGTGCCCGCTCCCGAGTTCAAGGCTTTCTGTGCACTGGCTTACTGCAACATCCACGGTGTATGGGAGAACTGCGTAGAACTGTAGATGGAAGTGTAATCATGTTAAGCGAAACGATGATGGAACGCCTGAATGAACAGATCAACAACGAGATCTATTCAGCGTATCTCTACATGTCGATGTCTGCCTGCAGCACGTACACCGGGCTGAAAGGCTTTGCCAACTGGTTCATGGTCCAGTATCAGGAGGAGATGTCACACGCGATGAAGATCTATGACTACATCAATGACCAGGGCGGGCAGGTGTTGCTTGCTGCGATAAAAGAGCCTGCGACAGAGTTTGAGTCGCAGCTTGATATGTTTGAAAAGACCCTTACGCACGAGAGATTCATCACAGGATGCATCAACGATCTCGTGGACCTGGCGATTGCGGAGAAGGATCACGCCACAAACATCTTCCTCCAGTGGTTCATAACCGAACAGATCGAGGAGGAGGGGAATGACAACGATATCATCACCAGGTTAAAGATCGTCGGAGAGGACGGTAACGGACTCCTCATGCTTGATCGGGAACTCGCAGCACGGGTATTTGCACCTCCTGCGGCGTCTGACACATGAAACTGAACTGTTCCATCGACGAAATAAAGAGACTTACATCCCAGGAAGCTAAAAAGATCCTTGATAGCGATGCGTTAGGCGCATTTCAACTGCTGGACGTGAGACAACCCCGTGAATATGAGGCAGGGCACATCCCCGGAGCGAAATTAATCCCGCTTGGGGAACTTGAGTACAGGTACGGCGAACTTGACAAGGACCGGGGGATCATTTCGTACTGCCGCTCCGGGCACAGGAGCATGGCCGCAAGCATCCACCTCTGCGGTCTCGGATTTGAGAATGTCTACAATCTCAACGGAGGGATCCGTAAATGGGACTACGAGGTCGTCAAGGGAACTACCGAAGATAAACTGATATCGGGGGGCGAGGAGACTTTTGACGTGCTGATAGTTGCGCTCATGTTCGAGAGGGGCGCACTTGATTTCTACACAAGGGCGCAAAGGCTGGTCAAAGACGAGAAAGCGGCGCAGGTATTCAAGAGACTTGTTGCGATGGAAGATACGCATCTGCAGAGACTGTATATGCGGTATAACCAGTTGCTCTGGGAGATGAAGTCGCTTCTCGGTGCTGCTGATGAGTTACCATCGCTCGACCAGTTAAGGGCGGAACTCTCCACCATATATATGGAAGGCGGCATTAGGATCAATGAGGAACTGGTAAAGATAGGGGATCCGGAGTTTATGGACGACCTTGAAGCTCTCGAGATTGGTCTTGAGAAGGAGTATGCGGCTTATGATTTCTACAAAAGGGTTGCAGATACAGTCGATGATCATAAAACCAGGAATCTGCTCCACGAACTTGCAGGAGAAGAGAAGGGGCATATCAACCTCTTGCTCCGGGAGATAGAGGGACGCGATAGTACAGGCGCTGATCTTTGAGAGGATAAAGTTCGACTGAGTATTTTAAAGAGTGCTGGGTGGATGTTTAGCGGTTCGTTGATCACATCCACATAACCGATATGCCATCCATCTAGATACCGGGACGATTCCATTAAAACATCATAATGCCCTCCCCACCCCTCAAAGGTCGCATAGAGGTCGCATCCGCAGCCATCCTCTTCGGCACAATCGGCATCTTCGTAAGCCTCGTAGACCGGATGCCCATTGGTTCCATCATCTTCTACCGGCTGCTCTTCGGGATTACCGCGATCGCAATCTTCTTCGCATGTTGCGGCAGGCTTGCTGAACTGCGTCTTAAGGAGAACAAGCGGCACATCTTCCTGCTGGGCATCTTACAGGCGGGAACGATGCTCTCATATTTCATCTCTGTTAAGTATACAACGGTCGCAATTGCCGTACTCCTGCTCTACACCGCCCCGATCTATGTCACCCTCCTCTCACCCCTCCTATTAAATGAATCCATCACCAGACGCAGCCTATCCGCGCTCGTACTGTCAATGGCAGGGGTCATTCTCGTAATCCAGCCCGGTGCAGTCTTCCAGGATATGGGCAGCATGTATGCGATCGGGCTTTTGTGCGGACTGATCGCGGGTCTGCTCTACGCCTGCATGATCCTCACCTCCAGATATCTGAAAAGCTATTACACAGGGACGGCACAGGCAGCGTGGGCGATAATCATAACACTGGTCATCTTCCTGCCCTATTCCACCGCCATATCATCCGGAGTACTGCTGGACAACCTGCATCTGCTCATACTTCTGGGTCTTCTTCCAACAGCTGCGGGTCTAACGCTTTACTTCAGTGGTCTTGCGTATGTCAGAGCCCAGAATGCGAGCATCATCGCGCTCCTGGAGCCCGCAAGCGCTGTGGTCTTTGCCGCAATCATCCTGAGCCAGCCGATCACGTCAAGTGTGCTGGTGGGCGGCGGGCTGATATTGGTGGGTGCGCTGATGGTCAGTGGGGTGGGGGCTGTGGGGGCGGCGCATGAGTGAAGTGCGGGCGTTGGCGGCGATGGTCAGGACTCGTATCACCTTAAGACCGCCCGCCCCAGCGTTTCAACCCCTGCACAACCCACCAATAAGCAGAAAAGCTCTGACCCAGCCCTCACACAACCCTCGTCGAAAAGCCATACTTCAACGCATCCTCCGGCTCCAGAATTACCCGAGATATCGCGGTCACATAGGCATTTCCATATATCTCCGGAATCACTGCCCTGTAGCCCCCTACCCTCGCATGACCCACGACCCTCATTCACGAATTCACGAGCTTTGCATGAAATGAGCAAAACAATATACCCAACCTCACCCCAAGAGATAGAATAACGAGGCGATCACTGATGATCTTTGAACGAATCAAATCAGCTGGACTGGCTCACAACTCATACCTCATCGGTTCGGGCGGCGAGGCGGCTGTGATCGACCCGCGGAGGGACTGCGACGTTTACATCGAGTTAGCAGAGCGAGAAGAACTGATGATCAGGTACGTATTCGAGACCCACCGCAACGAAGACTACGTCATCGGATCAGGAGAGCTATCAAATCTAACTGGTGCTGAGGTCTTCCACGGTCCGGGTCTCAACTGGGGCTATGGCAGCACGCTTCACGAGGGTGAGGCGTTCCAGATCGGAAGTCTGGAGATCACCGC
>JAUWGA010000121.1 GCA_030606635.1 Methanosarcinales archaeon | reverse complement strand
TATCGGATAGCAAGAGTCTTTCAGATGCGGACGCGGACGCTGTTGTTATTCCGGGCGTTGGCTCGTTTGGCGACGCGATGCGCAATTTAACCCCATTTTCGGATAAATTATTCGATTTGGTAGATTCTGGCACGCCTCTGCTTGGAATCTGCATCGGGATGCAAGTGTTGTTCGAGAGGAGTGAGGAGAGCGACGCTGCCGGGTTCGGGCTTCTTGCGGGGGATGTTATCCGTATTCCGGATGGAGTTAAAATCCCACAGATGGGCTGGAACGAGCTTACGCTACGCCGGAACAACCGGGACACCGATCTTCTTGCAGGGATCAATGACGGCGATTTCTTCTATTTTGTGCATTCATATTACTGCGTTCCAGAAGACGAGCGCGTGATCGTCGCAACGACCGATTACGGTGTGGATATGGCGGCGGTTGTGGAAAAGAATAACATTCATGCGGTTCAGTTCCATCCGGAGAAATCGAGCAAGAAAGGACTTCTGATCCTAAAAAATTTCGTGGAGATGGTTAAATGTTAGCAAAAAGAATCATTCCGTGCCTCGATTGTGATCTTGGAGTTCCGCATGGCAGGGTTGTGAAAGGGGTTCAATTCAAGCAGATCAGGTATGCAGGCATCCCCTGGGAGCTTGCTGAGGAGTATGACCGGCAGGGCGCAGATGAACTGATCTTCCTTGACATCACTGCCTCGCATGAACGAAGAGAGACGATGGCAAAGGTCATCGAGAAGACCTCTGAGAACGTCTTCATGCCGCTTACGGTCGGCGGCGGCATCAGAGCGATTGCAGATGCGAGAACTGCGTTTAATTCAGGGGCAGACAAGGTCTCGGTCAACACCGCTGCACTCAAGAACCCAGGACTCATCAATGATATCGCGAAGTACTTCGGGAATCAAGCGTGTGTCCTTGCAATCGATGCCAAGCGAAGGTACGGGCGCGAACCCGGCAGAGAGATGGTGGACACGCCTGATGGCGAATGCTGGTTTGAGTGCTCGTTTTATGGCGGAAGGGAGTTCACAGGCATCGATGCGATCCAGTGGGCGATAGAGGCGGAAGAGCGTGGCGCAGGGGACATTATGCTAACAAGCATGGACCGGGACGGCACAAAGGACGGATTCGACATCGAACTGACAGCGGCGGTCAGCGACAGCGTAAACATTCCAGTGATCGCATCAGGTGGCTGCGGGAATCCCGAACACATCCTTGAGGTGCTCCGAGCTACGAATGCATCGGCAGCCCTTGCTGCGAGCATCTTCCACTTCGGGGAGTACACGGTCGGTGAAGTGAAGGAGTATCTGCGGAAAGGGGGCGTGCATGTCAGGATGTAGCATCGCGGGGATAACGGCGGCAGGAGGGTGAATATCCATGCCCAAAGATCCAAACATCAAAGAATTCATGCCACAAGAAAGTGGTTACCAGACATCCGCAACTCAAAAGATCTGATGGAGGCATAAAATGGGCGATAAAAAATCTATAAGTACGATCGTTAAAATGCTAAGACTTCATGACCCCGACGTGAGAGGGAAATTTAAGATTACGGAGATCGGTGTTTTCGGGTCTTATGCCAGGGGCGAGCAGAGGGAGGATAGCGACATAGATATCCTTGTTGAGTTTGAGAAGGGGTATAAAACATTCGATAACTATATGGAGCTTAAATTTTTCCTTGAAGAGATCTTAACGTCGAAGGTTGATCTGGTGATCAAAACAGCGATAAGAGATGAGATAAAACAAAACATTTTATCAGAGGTAACTTATGCTTAAAAGAGATTATAAACTCTCCATTACCGATATCAGAGATTGTGCCAATCGAATATTGGATTATACTATGGACAAATCATTTGATGAATTCATAGAAAACCAGATGTTGTTAGATGCAGTCGCCAGAAATCTTGAGATAATTGGCGAGACCACTAAAAATCTACCAAATAATATAAGACAAAAATATCCTCAGGTCGAATGGAGGAAGATCGCGGGTTTAAGAGATATAGTCGCCCATGGCTATTTTGGGATCGATTATGAAATTTTATGGGATATAATCCAAAATAAAATTCCAGATCTGGTTGTAAAAATTCAGGAAGTGATAGATGGGGAAACCGGGGATGAAAGGATAAAAATACGTCAGAACACAGATTCCGGCGTGTCAAGGGGATAACTTCATGCCAAGAGACCAAAACATCAAGAAAATCCTTCTCATAGGATCAGGTCCGATCCTGATCGGACAGGCAGCGGAATTCGATTTTTCAGGCAGCCAGGCGTGCCAGTCCCTTGCTGAGGAAGGCATATCCGTAGTTCTCGTGAACTCAAATCCTGCAACGATCATGACCGACCCGGAGACCGCGGATGCGGTCTACATCGAGCCGCTAACACCCGAGGTAATCGAGAAGATCATAGAGATTGAGCGCCCCGACGGACTCATCGCCGGATTTGGCGGTCAGACCGGGCTTAATCTCACAACCGAACTCGCAGAGAGCGGCGCACTCGATAGATACAACGTGAAACTTCTTGGAACGCCGCTTAAGGCGATCTATGACACCGAGGACCGGGAACTCTTTAAGCAGGCGATGGAGGAGATCGGCGAACCGGTCCCGAGGAGCCGGGCGGTCTCGACAATCGATGCCGCTGTTTCACTGATCCCAACGCTCGGACTCCCCTTGATCGTCCGCCCGGCATACACGCTCGGCGGTGCCGGCGGCGGGATCGCATACACCCGCGACGATCTCTGCCGGATATGCGAACTCGGGCTTAAGCGGTCCCGGATCAATCAGGTTCTCGTCGAGGAGAGCGTGCTTGGCTGGAAGGAGTTCGAGTACGAGGTGATACGGGATTCGGGCGACACCTGCATCACGATCTGCAACATGGAGAACTTCGATCCGATGGGCATCCACACAGGTGAGTCGATCGTGGTGACCCCATCGCAGACGCTCTCGGATAACGATCACCAGATGCTTCGGAGCGCTGCGACAAACATCATACGTTTCCTCGGGATTGAAGGCGGCTGCAACATCCAGTTCGCGGTGAAAGACGGGAAGTATGTGGTTGTCGAGGTGAACCCGCGCGTCTCAAGGTCGTCAGCGCTCGCATCGAAGGCGACCGGCTACCCGATCGCACGGGTTGCCGCAAAGATCGCGATCGGCTTACATCTTGACGAGATCAGGAATGATGTCACAGGCGAGACTCCGGCGTCGTTTGAACCGGCTATCGATTACGTGGTCGCAAAGATTCCGAGATGGCCTTTTGACAAGTTCGTGACAGCGGACAACACGCTCACAACCGCGATGAAGAGCACAGGCGAGGTTATGGCGATCGGGCGCACCATCGAGGAGGCGCTCCTCAAAGCTGTGCGTTCGCTTGACATCGGCATGAGTTTCGGAGCTGCTGGAACCGGAACCGGGACCGCGGCGGATGATTGGACGCCTGATCGGATCAGGGAACTTCTCAGAACCCCGACAGACCAGCGCCTCTTCGTGGTGTACCACGCGCTCCGTACCGGGTTTTCCATCGAGGAGATCTCCGAACTGACATCGATCGACCCGTTCTTCCTGCAGAAACTGGGGAACATAATCGAGGTCGAGGACCGCATCAAGCCGGGCGCAAGTCCGGAAAAGGTTGTTCTCCGCGACGCAAAGCGGATCGGGCTAACAGACGAACGTATCGCAGAACTCGCAGGCGTTACGCGGGAGGAGGTTACGGACATGAGGCACGATCATGGAATTCTGCCATCCTACAAGATGGTGGATACATGTGCGGCAGAGTTTGCGGCAAAGACTCCATATTACTACTCCTGCTACGAGGACGAGTGCGAAATAAACCCCACATCGAGAAAGAAGGTGCTGATTTTAGGAGCAGGTCCAATCAGGATCGGGCAGGGGATCGAGTTTGATTACTGCACGGTCCATGCGGTTATGTCGCTCCGGGAGGAAGGAATCGAGACGCATATCGTTAACAACAATCCTGAGACTGTATCTACTGATTTTGATACCTCTGACAAGCTCTTCTTTGAGCCATTAACCCTCGAAGACGTGATGAACATCATCGAACGCGAGCGTCCCTGGGGCGTCTGCGTCCAGTTCGGCGGACAGACGTCTGTCAATCTCGCAATCCCGCTTGCAAAGGAGATTGCGCGCCGCCCTGACCTCGATACCCGGATTCTCGGGACGTCACCTGACGACATGGACCTTGCTGAGGACCGGAAAAGGTTCAACCAGCTTCTTGCAGGTCTCGAGATCCCGCAGCCGGAAGCGGGCTATGCGACCTCAAAAGAGGAAGCACACGAGGCATCCGGCAGAATCGGCTATCCCGTGCTCGTGCGCCCCTCGTATGTGCTCGGCGGCAGGGCGATGGAGATCGTGTACGATTCCGACGACCTTGATCGGTACATGCGGGAAGCTGTGAGGGTTTCGCCTGATCATCCGGTCTTGATCGATGACTTCCTCGAAGGCGCAGTCGAGATCGATTGTGATGCGGTCTCTGATGGCGAGGATGTCTTGATCGGTGCGATCATGGAGCACATCGAGGAGGCAGGAATCCACTCGGGCGACTCCGCCTGCGTGATCCCGCCGCAGTCGCTCTCTCCTGAAATCATGGACACGGCTCGTGACTATGTGACGCGAATTGCGCTCGCCCTAAATGTGCGTGGGTTGATAAACCTCCAGCTTGCTACAAAAGACGGTGTAGTGTACGTGCTCGAGGCAAACCCGAGATCGTCCCGCACGATTCCGTTTGTCTCAAAAGCCGTGGGGATCCCGCTCGCAAAGATCGCTGCAAAGGTGATCGTTGGAAAGACGCTTCAGGAACTCGGATACTTGGACGAACCGGTGCCGCAATGCGTCTCTGTAAAAGAAGTCCTGCTGCCGTTTGACAAGCTGCCGGGTGCGGATCCGATACTCGGTCCCGAGATGCGATCCACTGGTGAGGTGATGGGAATGGATCACGACTACGGGACCGCGTACTACAAGGCGCAGCTTGCTGCAGGTAACAGGCTTCCCACGAAGGGCACGGTCTTTCTCTCGATTCGGGATGCGGATAAGGGTCGAATTGTAGACATCGCACGAAAACTGCGGAGCACAGGACTGCAACTCATCGGAACCGGTGGGACTGTGGCACATCTGCGCGATCATGATGTTGCTGCGATACCGATTAAGAAGGTGAGCGAGGGCAGCCCGAACGTGGTTGACTTGATCAGGGCTGGCAAGGTCGATCTGATCGTAAACACGCCGCGGAGCAAGCAGGGGCGGAGGGACGGATACGAGATCAGGCGTGCTGCTGTCGATTTTAGTGTTCCGTACATCACAACGATTCAGGCAGCGGTTGCGGCGGGGGACGCGATCACGGTTGCTGCCGGGAAGGATGGAATTGGAGTGGAGTCGATACGGGAACTCTGTTACCCATAAAACTAAATAATATGGGAAACAAGATTCCCATACCGGTGCAATTATGGTGA
>JAUWGA010000085.1 GCA_030606635.1 Methanosarcinales archaeon | reverse complement strand
AAGAAGATGATACAATCACTTTCTTCTCCGTCTCTTCCAGCCCTACCCGTTTCCTGATAATACGTTTCAAGGTTCTTCGGTAGATCGTAATGGATCACAAAACGGACATTGGATTTATCGATCCCCATCCCAAACGCTACTGTCGCCACAATTATCTCAACATCGTCTTTAATAAATTTATCCTGCGTTTCAGTCCTTAAATTAGATTTTAACCCTGCATGGTAAGGCAAAGCATGATAACCCTCTTTTTGAAGTTTGTTTGCCAGATCATCGGCAGATTTGCGGCTGTAACAATAAATTATCCCTGAATCCTTTTTATGACCCTCCAGATACTGAAGTAACTGATAGTATGCATTATCTTTTGGTTTAACCTGATAGAATAGATTTTTTCGGTTAAAACTTGCCTTATATGTCTTTGGATTGGACAGTTTCAGCTGTGTTGTGATATCCTCCTGCACTCGTGATGTGGCGGTTGCGGTCAGCGCAACCAGGGGAACTTTTGGGAAATGTTCTTTAAGCACTTTCAACTGACGATATCCGGGTCTGAAATCATGCCCCCATTCGGAGATGCAATGGGCTTCGTCAATAGCGATCAAACTGACATTCAAACGCTTCAAATCTGATAAGAAGTCAGGTATCATCAGTCTTTCCGGAGCCACGTACAGAATACTGATCTTATTCTCTGCCAGGTCCAATTTTACGTTTTGCATCTCATCAAAACAAAGAGAGCTATTGATATGGGCTGCGGCTATCCCATTCGCCTTCAAAGCGTCAACCTGATCCTTCATTAAGGCGATGAGCGGAGAAACAACAATCGTTAAACCGTCGAGAAGAATGGATGGTAATTGATAACACAAAGATTTACCGCCACCCGTTGGCATCAGGACGAAAACATCCTTTTTCAGCAGAATATCCTGGATAATATCCTCCTGGAGATGTAAAAATGTAGTGTAACCGAAATATTTTTGTAGCGCATGATATGCTGGCTCCATGTTGATTCCATTCTTTTCAAACTCGGTGTTGCTGTGCCCGACTGTGCAAATATCGATATGATTCAACGGCTTTCTTTGTTGCATTGTGTTATTAGATAATTTACCTAACCTTTCGATCTCAGCTAATTTGTAATCGCATTCTTTTTATTATTTCATTAAATAAATATTCAAATTGTGGATAAACGTTTCTTTGATGTTCAATCTATTCAACTACAACACCGCTTGACCCATCAGCAAATGTACCTTTGTGCCAAATCGCGACTGGGTTCATTTTCACGCATACTCCATAATCCGCACGTCATATTATAGCTTATCTCCAAGAGCAGGGCGAAAGTGAACGTATCACGCACACAAATCGCGAGTGCCGCCAGATCCAGCATCCTGCGATCTCCGCGGAAATCACTTCGAGATCGGGGGGTGTGAACACCGTTCCTGAGTGTGCTGGCATCTACCTGATGCGCAGGGCGCTGCGGAGTACGCGGGAAAAGCGTGATCGAAAAAAGCGTGAGCGCGCCACAACAGAAGAGCTATCGTGGCGGGCATTGCGGGTCTGTCGCCCCGAGGGGATTTATAATATCCCGCCACAACACTTTCGAGCAGGCACAAAACCATGAACAGAAAAACCACGATAATATGTTCCGCGCCCGATCTGGCGAGCATGAACATCAAAGAAAACCTGCTTGCGATGCACGACTGGGAACGCGAGGGGGCTGTCTATGAGTCGGATAGGGTAAGGATCGTTGAGGTCGATAAACTCCATATCTTCTGCGATCACATCGATTCAAAACTTGAAAGACGCGGGCTTCCAACAAACCTGATCATCTTTGCGTCCAAGCACAAGAGCGACAGCAGCAAGCGATTATTCTCTGCCCATTTCACAGGAAATGTCAGCGATGCTAAATTCGGAGGAAATCCCCGCGAACTTGCGCCTGCCGCGCCGCAGTTACTGCGACCGGTTCTCCATTCGATACGCGATCTTGCAGCAGATACTGATGCCGGTTACGAGGTGTCCATGGAATCGACCCACCACGGTCCGACCGCTCTCTCTGTGCCATCGATCTACATCGAGATCGGCAGCACCGAAGCCGAATGGGTCGATTCGGATGCTGGCAGGATCGTTGCCAGCGCAATTCTGGACCTGGATCTGAATTTGGATTCGAATTTAGATTCAAATTCGAATCATGATCTGGATGGGGAGGTGCGCACGTCCGGTTATCCAGTCGCTGTCGGCTTTGGCGGGGGTCATTATGCGCACAGGCAGACAAAGCTGATCTTCGAGACCGAGATCACATTCGGGCACAACTTCCCGAAGTATCAACTGGACAATCTCGACGACGGACTGATCCGTGATGCACTTCTGAAATCGAGCGCAGATTTCGCATACTTCGACCGGAAGTCGATGAACGCAGCCCAACGAAACCGCATCAGCGCGGTAATCGAGGATCTCGGGTACGAGGTCCTGCGCGAGCGCACGATAAGGGAGCGGTACGGGCAGTGAAGGTCGTAGGAACGGGGTGAGAATGCGGGGGAAGGGATTCGAACCCTCGAATGTCTTCACAACAGGAGCTTAAATCCTGCGCCGTTGACCTGGCTTGGCAACCCCCGCAGAGGTGCGATTATAGTAGTATCCATAATCATCAAAGAACCTTTTGATTACAGAGATTGGGGCTGTGCAACACCAGACTCCATCCTGTATCTGCGCTGCACCACATAAACAGATATCAGAAGCAGTCCCACCAGAAACACGCCGATGATCTGCGCCTCAATTGATGTCGCAAACCCGTGCTGTGACGCCCACAAGCCGCTCCTTGTGACAAATGTTGCGAATATTACGAGGATGAACGAGAGCATTGCAAGCGCGGGCGCAAGCAGCCCGTATTCATGGTTCCGCTTCATCCTAAACTGTGTATGCAGATACGCTGTCAGGGCAACCCACGGGATGAGCGAAGACGTCTCCACAGGGTCCCAGCCCCAGTACCACGCGCCCCATCCAAGAACCTCGTAAGCCCAGAACCCGCCGATACCGATCCCAAGCGTCATTAAGAGCCACGTAGCCCTGCTCCACGGGAGAGCGATCTTCATCCACCGCTTGTCATTGGTCAGGAGGTAGCCAGCAGCAGCACCAAACGGTATCACCGCGGCAGCATATCCCAGGAAGACCACCGGCGGGTGGATTACCATCCACGGGTTGCGGAGCAGCGGGTTCATGCCCTGCGCGTGATAACTCTCGATCACCGAGTAGGGGGCTCTAAAGATGTCAGTATTCGTTGAAAGAAGTTGCCATGTCTGGTTATCGATCCCATAAATAAGCGCAAACGGGCTTCTGATGATAAGCAGTAAAATGAAGAACGCCGCCACAAAAAGACCAGCGATCCTCGCGATCTCGCTGACCCGCTCATCAGCACGTATCCGCACCAGTGCCACGCACACAAGCGTAAACCATGCCCAGATAAAGAGCGAACCTTCCTGTCCAGCCCAGAACGCTGATACCTTGTAGAGCAGCGGGAAAGTCTCGCAGGAAAATCGATACACGTACAGGTAGTACGCCCTGACTTCCAGCAGATAATACATGAGCAGCATAGCGGAAAGAGTACACGTAACAAGACTTATTATCTCGAATCTCCGGGATGCAAGGAGCATATTGGGGTTCCTACTGAAATAATACCAGGTCCCATAGATCACAGCTCCGAGACAGCTTGCAAATGAGATCCAGATCAGCAGCATTCCGATGTTTATTGGCATGGTGAATTCTTCCGATGTATGGGATGCGCGGCATGATATTTATTGTTTCGCCACCGCGGGGCGATCACCACGCATGGTGCTTTGGTTCTGATCGGTCTGTTTTCAGATATTCAAAACTTGAAGTCCGAGATCAGGTGATCCACGATATCTCCGGTGACATCCACCCGGCACGCCTCGTATATCCCCTTCCCTGACGGCGTGCCATTGACCTCGAGGATCAGAAAACCATCATCGGTTTCCGCGATGTCCACGCCTGCGAAAGCGGTGCCGATAACCTCTGACGCCAGAATAGACACCACCTCCTGATCCGAATTAAGCGTACACCGCTCCGGCGTTCCGCCCTGGCTCAGATTGGTGATCCATCCGTTTTGGGCGTACCGGTAGATCGCACCAGCGACCCTGTCCCCGACAACAAATGCCCGTATGTCCCTCTCGATCGGTATAAACTCCTGAAGATACAGTACGCCCCTTTCAGAGAGTATCTCTTCAATTGAATCGCTATTCGAGTCATAGAGGTCAGAACCGCTTTGGAAACGCCTGATGCCGAGACCCTTGTACCCAAAGATCGGTTTTGTAACTGCCTCGCCCCATCTATCGAGCGTATCCAGCGCAACATCAACATCAGAGGTAACAACGGTCTCTGGCACGGGAAGACCTGCCTTTTTCAGCAGATGGAGCGAATAGTACTTGTTTGCAGCGTTCTGGATCGATTCTGGAGTGTTTATGACAGGTACTTTCTTTTCAAGGATTCGCAGCAGGTCAAACTTGAATGAGACCTCTTCGAATGCGCCAGCACCGAGATCGCGCACGATGACGGCATCTACGTCACCTATTGTGGAAAAATCAAACGTGTACGATGCGATCTCGCTCAATCTGAACGGGACCGGCTCTGCGCCCCTCCTCTGTACCGACCTGGCAAGAGCGCGGGCTGTCCAGTCGTTTTGGTCAGTGATCGCGATGCCGATGTTCATTGCTACCGCAGCCGGATCGGTGTTACTTCCTTGTCGATGATATAGATGCTGTCGATCAAGCGGACGATCCCGGAGCCAGAGCCCATCACGACAGACCGCAGTCTTGCACCATCGTTCTCAAAGAAGTTGACACCATGGAAGAGATCGCTCTCTGTTACGCCTGTTGCCGAGAATATGATGTCCTTTCCAGGCGCTAAGTCTTCGGTGTAGAGAATCTTATCGAGATCGGTGATACCCATGTCAAGCAATCTCGGCATGAATTTATCATATTCCTCCTTTATCTCTTCCTCGCTCTTCTGGTTCGCCTTTGCCGGCAGGATGAATCTGCTGATGATCTTTCCGCCTGTAGTCCGGAGCGCGGCTGCGGTCAGCACGCCCTCTGGTGCTGCCCCGATGCCCATGCCGACATGGACGTTGGTGCCGCGGATGCCTGCTGCTACGCCAGGCATCAGGTCGCCGTCCGTGACAAGCCGCACCGTCGCGCCGAGGTCGCGCAGTTCTTTTATCAGTTCCTTGTGCCGGGGTCTGTCGAGCACCACCACGATCAGGTCCTCGACGTTACGGTGCAGCGCATCTGCAACGATACCAAGGTTGTATTCGGGAGGGGCATCGATATCAAGCCATTTCCCGGTCGTCTTCTCGTACCGCACCACCTCGGGACCGACGATCAGTTTATCCAGATAGATGTCGGGCGCGTACCTGAGACCGCCTGCTTCGGACATCGCCATCACCGCGACCGCCCCGAACTGGTTCTCTGCTGCAAGATTCGTGCCCTCGAGCGGATCGACCGCGATATCGACTTTGGGACCTTTTCCGGTTCCAACCTTCTCGCCGATATAAAGCATCGGCGCCTCATCCCGCTCGCCCTCGCCAATGACGACCTCACCATCAATATCAAACCGTGCCAGCACCCTGCGCATCGCCTCGACCGCGGCATCGTCCGCGGCATGTCGGTCCCCGAGACCGATCCATCGCGCGGCAGCGACCGCTCCAGCCTCGGTCACCTTCAAGATCTTCAGGAACAGATTCCTTTCGATCTCTCCCATCTGCGCGATCATCGTTTCGGGAACGCCGACGCTTCCACTCGCATCTCTGGTTGTTATTGACATGGGTGGCATTCTGTTTCTGCGGACTATAAATTTGCCGATTTGCTTGCTATTGGGGAATCGCGGGGGCTGCCGGCTTACCCGGGACATGAGGCATAATAGAATCCCAGAAGGATTCTATCGATGCCACGCTCGAAGGGCAGGCATTACTGTAGCCAAACACGGAATATAACCACAGAGAGCACAGAGGATCACAGAGAGTTGTTATTTTTATCTTTAGCCCCCTCCGTGTCACTCTGTGTCCTCTGTGGTTCTCCGAAAAACCCTTGTTCCGAAAATATCAAAAAGTCTCAGGGGTTTTGGTCACCGCAACGCGAGATACCGGGGTAGTTGCGAATGGTTCAGCATCGCTGCGAGCGGCAATTCCGGAATCCATCTCCTGCGCAACCTTTAATAATCTCCCGACCATATTATATTTCGCGATGATGGGGCGTGGTGGCGTTAAAGGTATGCAGTCGGATAACCGTGCACAGGTTAGTCTTGATTTTCTTTCCGCTATTTCTATATTTCTGCTCACCTTCGGATACCTCATGATGCAGATCCCCGCGATATTCGCGCCGTTCCAGACCCAGAGTACCGATTTCCAGCCGGTAGCGTACCGGACCGCCATGATCCTTGCAGAGGATACCGGATGGTGGAGCAATGGCACACCCGGTCAGGGCGGCGTCAACTGGGAGGATGTGCCGGATGATGCCTGCCGGATCGGGCTTGCAACAAACAAACGAAACCCCACCAACTTTTCAGAACTGTTAAATCGCGGCAGAGCCGGCATTTTGAGTGAAAATAAGATAAAGAAATTAAACTCGACGTACCACGAAAATGCAACACGTGCCAGATACCTGCTCGGGCTGGACATCATGCGAACGTACTGGTACAATGTCTCGCTTCATTACCTGAACAGCACGACCGCGGATCCGAAATATATCCCGAACAACACACATCCGGCGCTCTGTATCGGAAACCGGATTCCTGAAACGACGGAAGTTGAGAAGATGGAACGCTTGGTGACGATCGAAGGCGACTCCGAAGTCAGATATTTAAACATCGATGCTACCAACACATCAAACGTCACCCTGCGTCTTCCGAAACTGGATTCGTTCACGGTCAAGCTCGAGGGCTTTGCCGAGAAAAACCGGACAGCAGATGCACGGTTGAAGGTAAGTCTGAACAACACGAATACGAATTATCGCCATATCCCGGTCATCAACGAATCAGGTCTCCCGATCGGTGGCTGGCATTCATTCAACAAGACCGTGATCGATCACCTCTGCGAGTCCAATGAGGTCAGGATTGACACCTCATGGTGCAATGTATCATATATTTGGGTCAACCGGTCAGACTGGGGTGACTGCGTCGGGGATATGTCGATGCCGACTGCAAAACTGGTGGTGTATATATGGTGATATCGGTAGCATCAGATAACCGCGCCCAGCTCCATACGCTCGAAGGGTTCGCGGCAGCCATGCTGATGGTCGGCACGGTATATCTCGTGGTCAGTGCGGTGACGCTTTCGGTGCCACAGACCGAACTGCATGTGGATGCGCAATTAAAGGCGTACGGGCAGGACGCGCTTAATATACTGGACACGTCGCTCCCGCCAGACAACAACAGGAGTTATTACAGCAGCGTGCTCAAGAACTCGGTGGTCGGATGGATGAATGGGGTGGAGGGCGCGACGAGCTTTGAGACTGATACGTTGTGTAGAGGGATTTTTCCGGGCACATACACGCTCTATACATCATACAAATTTGATTTTAAAGAGTCTTTCGGCTGCAACGACTACGACACTTTCGATGTCCTAATCCCGAGCAAGACAAACATCAGCTATGCATACCTCACACTTACCGGGATGCCGAGATTGAATGATTCGTGCAGTGATATGCCACTGGAACTATCAGATACGGCACTGGCAAACATATCGTTCCCTGATCATTTCGGATGCGCAATCGCACACGGCGACGTGAATGATGACGGGATATCCGATATGATCGTCGGCGCATATAATTCCAGTTCCGGTGCGGTGTACGTGTATTGCGGTAACAACAGCAGCATCGGGACATGGGAA
>JAUWGA010000206.1 GCA_030606635.1 Methanosarcinales archaeon | reverse complement strand
ATACATCGGCATGAACGTCTCGGTTCGCGCGAATGTGAGAACCGCAAACGCTGCAAAGGACGGTCTTGAAAAGGCACTGTCCATTGCGTTTCGGGGCGGCGCGGTGACAGGGCTTGCCGTGGTCGGTCTTGCACTGCTCGGTACAAGCGGGTTTTACATACTCTACGGCGGAGAGCCGGCAGACGTCGATCTGATCGTCGGCTTTGCCTTTGGCGCAAGTCTGATCAGCCTCTTTGCGAGGGTCGGAGGCGGGATCTACACGAAAGCCGCTGATGTCGGCGCTGATCTCGTCGGCAAGGTGGAGGCGGGAATTCCGGAGGATGACCCCCGAAACGCGGCTGTGATTGCTGACAACGTCGGGGATAACGTCGGGGACTGCGCGGGCATGGGCGCTGATCTCTTCGAGACTTATGTGGTCACATCGCTTGCTGCGATGCTTCTTGGGGCGATTGTGGTAGCAAAATATCCTTATGCGGTCACGTATCCGCTGATTCTCGGATCGGTCGCGATCCTCGCATCGATAATTGCAATATTCTGCGTCAGACTCGATAAGAGCAAGAATATCATGCGCGCCCTTTACAAGGGTGTGGCGGCAGCGGCACTGATCTGCCTTGTAGCGTTCTATTTCGTAACCGAGTGGATGATGGGCGACATCAGATTCTGGTATGCGTCGATCGTCGGGATCGTGATCATGGTGCTGATCGTGATCATCACCGAGTATTACACAGCACTCAATTTCAGACCTGTGAAGGCGGTCGCACGCGCAGCTGAGACCGGTGCAGGCACAAATATCATCGCAGGGCTCGCTATTGGTCTCGAAAGCACAGCGATGCCTGTTATCGTGATCTGTGCAGGTATACTGGCATCATTTGCCGTGGTTGGCGGGCTTGCAGATCCTGCGATCGGCGTGTACGGCATTGCAATAGCTGCGGCTGCGATGCTCTCCACGACAGGGATCATCGTTGCCCTTGATTCGTACGGACCGATCACCGATAACGCAGGAGGCATCGCAGAGATGGCTTCGCTTCCAGCGAGTACCAGGGACGTGACCGATAAACTCGATGCCGTCGGAAACACCACGAAGGCGGTGACGAAAGGGTATGCGATCGGATCAGCCGCCCTCGGCGCGCTGGCACTCTTTGCTGATTACAGGCACAGGGTGGGGCTTGATATCGGTGAACTCGGTCTTGACAACCCGCTGGTACTGGTCGGGCTCTTCATCGGAGGACTCCTTCCGTTCCTGTTCAGCGCAGTTACGATGAATGCGGTCGGGAAAGCCGCTTTTAAGATCGTGGAAGAGGTAAGAAGGCAGTTTCGGGAGATTCCCGGAATCATGGAAGGGACGACGAAGCCGGAGTACGGGAAAGCGGTCGATATTGTGACAAAAGCAGCGATCAACTCGATGGTGATCCCGGGAATCCTTGCAATCGGTGTTCCATTAACCGTTGGGATCGTACTCGGCAAGGTTGCGCTCGGCGGGTTTCTGATCGGGATTATTGTTGTAGGTCTTTTGATGGCGCTATTTATGGCAAACAGCGGTGCTGCATGGGATAACGCCAAGAAGCTCATCGAGGACGGTGCGCACGGCGGCAAGGGCTCTGAGGCACACAAGGCAGCGGTCGTTGGTGATACGGTCGGCGATCCGTTCAAGGACACGTCAGGACCTGCGCTAAATCCGCTCATCAAGGTGGTCAACATCATCGCGATACTATTCGCCGCGATGTTTGGAACCGGACTTCTGTTTGGAGGAGGAATCCTCTGAACAGTCTCTTTTTTTCTGAGCGGGAAACCGTGTCGTGAAATCAGACTGTTCTCGATTGTAAAGGAATCTGCTTACGCACATGCTCGGGTAACTTGTGGTAAGAACCACAAGATTAC
>JAUWGA010000060.1 GCA_030606635.1 Methanosarcinales archaeon | reverse complement strand
TCAGATGTGGTGGTACTGGACTGCTGCATCCACTTCTCTGTGGTGCTGTTGTACTTCCATATCGCGAGAGTGCTTGCATCGATACCCAGAGCAGCGAGCGTTGTAGCGTTGTAGCATATCTGGATGCGGATCGTGCCGTTTCCTTTTGCCAGCTCCTCGGTGATGTTGCCGCTCACGTTGACGATGACGCCACTCATGACCTTGTCGCCAGATCCAAGACCGGAGCGTGGATTGGATCGATTGACCTCGGGTGAGTTTGTGGCGTTTCCTCTGGCAGTTGCGCTTATCCATCCACTCACGTTGTTCTTGAAGTTGCCAGTTGCGGCTGCATCGCCTGATTTGGCTCTGAAGGTGGTCTTGTTGGCGAAGGTCGTGTTGTTTGTTCCTGCGTTCACAGTCACCTGTACCGGATCGCTTGTCACACTGCCATTACTCGCGGTTATGTTGGTCATGCCCACATGATCTGCCGTGAATTTCGTGGCAGTATCGTTTACCGGAGTGAGCGATCCGATGTATGCATCGCTGCGAGCCCATGCAAATACGAGACCCGTTACCGTCCCGTTGTTCTCATCAAATCCGGCGGCAGTTAAATTCGCATACTCATTGATGTTCAGCGTCTTCGGATCCAGCGTCACATCGATGTGATGGAGCGGTCCGACCGCCGTCGTCACGACAGTGCTCGCGTTCTCGCCCTCAAGTCCGTTGTCGTCGTAGGCAGAGACATTGAACTCGTATGTCGTGCTCGACGAGAGACCTGTTGCGTTGTGATATGCGTTTACGGTGCTGCCAAGCAGCGCACCGTTCTGGTACACCCGGTACCCGACGAGATCGGCTTCTGTGTTTGCATCCCACGAGAGATCGACCGTAGTTGCGGTTATTGTGTCGTTTGCCAGATTCAGGACCTTTGCCGGTGCTGTGATGTCGGTTACGGTGACCGTCCACGTAACCGTGTTCGTTGTGCCGTTTGCATCATTCGTTGCATTCACAGAGACCGTGTTTGTTCCGTTGACGCTCCAGCTTGTGGTGTAGTTATCGAAGTTGCTCAACTGGTCTGTTCCGTTGTTGTACCAGTGCCATGTGTCGATCGTCTGGTCGGCGGTTGCGTTGAAGCGTACCGATTCGGACTCGTTTACCGTGATCGTCGTCGAGTCGTTGTTGGTCTTGCTGTTGGACCAGGATGTGATCGCTGGTGCCGGATGTACTATAGCAGCCGTCGTCACGACAGTGCTCGCGTTCTCGCCCTCAAGTCCATTGTCGTCGTAGGCAGAGACATTGAACTCGTATGTCGTGCTCGATGAGAGACCTGTTGCGCTGTGATATGCGTTTACGGTGCTGCCAAGCAGCGTGCCGTTCCGGTACACCCTGTAACCTGCGAGATCGGCTTCTGTGTTTGCAGTCCACGAGAGGTTGACCGTGCTTGTGGTCGGAGTGTCGTTTGTCAGATTCGTGACCTGTGCCGGTGGTGTGATGTCGGTTACGGTGATCGTCCAGGTAACCGTGTTCGTTGTGCCGTTTGCATTCGTTGCATTCACAGAAACGGTGTTTGTTCCGTTAACGCTCCAGCTTGTGGTGTAGTTATCGAAGTTGCTCAACTGGTCTGCTGTGTTGTTGTACCAGTTCCATGTCTCGATCGTCTGGTCGGCGGTTGCGTTGAAGCGTACCGATTCGGACTCGTTTACCGTGATCGTCGTCGAGTCGTTGTTGGTCTTGCTGTTGGACCAGGATGTGATCGCTGGTGCCGCTGGTGCCTGCACGTTACCGCTCAGATTGGTAGCTGACATGTTTCCGTTGCCAGTTGCATTCCACGCCCATACCGTGATGTTTGACCAGTTGCCTGCGCCAATGCTTGAGTTCAGGAATGTTTCCGTTCTGTTGTACCACGTCCTATTCATGCTCACGTTGTAACCGTCTGTGACGATGCCAGTTCCAGCAGCCCAGATGTAGTTGACCCAGTAGTTGCCGGTCATGCTCTGGAGATTCGTTGGAGCTGGTACTGCGAAGTCTATGTCCAGCGTCTGCCAGTAGAGACTGTAATAGGGCGTGCCATTATAATCATGGTCGCAGCTATAGTTGATGCTCATATTCATCCGGAACAGCCCGTTGGGTCGATTTGCGCTAGCGCCCCAGCTATTCAGCATGATCCAGTATCGGTT
Source organism: Methanosarcinales archaeon (assembly GCA_030606635.1). Taxonomy (GTDB): domain Archaea; phylum Halobacteriota; class Methanosarcinia; order Methanosarcinales; family Methanogasteraceae; genus Methanogaster_A. The sequence continues at coordinate 7,649 of JAUWGA010000060.1, read as the reverse complement.
ATTTGGGTCTGTATCATTGTAACCCACACAGAGCACCGCATGACCGCCACCCCCCGGCTCCTCCCACGTATGACCACAAGAATAATCAGGACTCCAGAGGTCGGTGTCGGAATCTAAATCCCAGAAGGTATAGAAGTCATCCCAATCCGTAGAGTTTGGCAGGAAAAATGCAAACCATACCGCGTTATCGCTGGCAAGAACACTCTTGATGTTATCGATGGCAGTAGTATCCCCTACTCCTTGCGTGGTGATCGTGGTCTCCTCGATGCGCGTGATTGTGTAGTGTGGCGTCGTTGAGATACTATCAGCAGGGACTGTAGTACTGGTTCCGCCTCCTCCGTCCTGCCAGCTGGCATTCGTATTGTTCCACGGGATTGCAAATGTAGTATTTACCGAGTAGAAGTCCACGAACATGTCAAGATTGCCGCCTTCGCAAGCATAACCATCGCCAGTGCCATCATAGTAGAGGGAGTTTAGATACTGGATGGATAGTCTGTCGAACACGTCGTTCTCGACATCATGCGCAACCTCCATGCAACCGGTGGCTGCCCATACCCAGCAGTTGCCGCACGAACCCTGATTGCGCTCGGTTGCGTTGTAGTCCAAGCGACCAAGTACGCTGTACTCATCAGGAAGAGCCATAACCCCCTCTCCTGATATATTAACCTTGGGAGCGGCATTGTAACTTTCTATCCATTCCCTCAGAGTCTCGCTATCCGGATGCATGATGGTGCATAGATTGTCATCTGGCGGATCAACCATCGCCGGTGCCTGCACGTTATCGCTAACATCGTCCACCGACATATTCCCATTGCCGGTTCTGTTGTACGCCCATACCACGATGTTTGCCCAACCGCCCGGACCAACGCTCTTGTTCAGGAACGTTGCTGTTCCGTTGTACCACGTGCCATTCATGCTCACGTTGAATGAGTCGGTCACGTTATCGTTGTCAGGGCATCCGAGGTCTTTAGACCACGTGTAATTGACCCAGTAGTTGCCAGTGTCGTTATCCAGTCCCGCCGGAGCCGGTGGGATGTCAGCGTTTGCAAACATCCCGACCGCCACCAGCACCATCGCGGTTATCAGTATGTGATTCATACGTTTCATGTCTTATAATCCCCATTCAGTATATTATATATTAAATACGATTGTCTATCAGTAATAGTCTATACCCCTCCATCCATCGCCTGCAAAGCAGCGGAAGAGAATACATGCCGGAAGTAAAGCCGTAACCGGTTTTGCATATACAAGCAATCCCCCGATCCAGTCCAGTATGACGATACCGGACAGTTTGACGTTCCGCGGCGTTGTATATGCGATTGCCTGCGCCTTCGTATACTGTTTTTACTTCCACACTATACCTCAGTCGGGATGTTCTTACGCGTCCGCACCACAAGCGGTAGTTTGCGCAAGTACTCACCAGTCGATTACGTCGTTATTCGCGTATGATATATCATAAAGGTTATGGTGAGCGGTAGCAGTAACGGCTCTGCTCGGCTGCTGCTGTCGGTCGCCGGTGGGTGCATCTGGCAGGAATGCGGGGATGTCCTGATCCATAGTTACTTCGGGATAAATTACAATATCGTATGGATGTTGTGTTCGAATCGATCCCACACAATCCCGCGAACGAATGCCCGCAGGCATCCCTGACCCGGACACAACGCGGTGAAGGGCACATAGTCGTCCGCAAGAGTTATATATTACCGAACATAGCACACAACCAGATTACCCAACGTCGGAGAATAATATCATGAAACTACCTGTGGTCGAACTGCCAGACATTCAGGCAACCCGTCCTGCAATCCCGATTAACCTGACGCGCGTCGGCGTGACCGATGTCAAGAAATTAATCGAGATTGCGCGTGAGGGTAAGCGCCCGATCGTGCTCATCGCACGGTTCAACATCTTTGTGGACCTGCCGCCTGACCGCAAAGGCGCGAACCTTTCAAGGAACTTCGAGACGATCGATGAGGTTCTGGAGGAGGCGGTCGAGGCGCCGGTGTACGAGATAGAGGAGCTCTGCGGAGTTGTCGCACGCCGCCTCCTGACCAAGCACGAGTACGCGTCCCGCGCCGAGGTGCAGATGAACAGCGAGTATGTGGTCAAGCGGGTGACTCCCGTGACAGAGATGCACTGCCAGGGCGTGGCTAACATCTTCGCAGAGGCGATCGCCACACGATCCGGCAACGACGGCGATATCACGGTTCGGAAACTCGTTGGCGCGGAGGTTCTCGGGATGACCGCATGTCCTTGTGCGCAGGAGATCATGCATGACCGCGCCAGAAAGGAGTTGTGCGATCTCGGAGTTCCTGATGCCACGATTGCGCAGTTCTTGAGCAGGGTTCCGATGGCGACCCACAACCAGCGCGGACGCGGGACCATCTCCATCGAGGTGCGTGACGGATACGATGTCTCGCTTGAGAAACTGATCGACATCACCGAGAGCTCGATGAGTTCTGCGATCTTCGAACTGCTCAAGCGATCTGACGAGGCGTCGGTGGTCGATACCGCACACCGGAACCCGAAGTTTGTTGAGGACTGTGTCCGGACGATGGCTCATTCGATCGTGAAGGAATTCCGGTATCTGCCAGACGACTCCATGATCTCGATCAAACAGATCAATGAGGAGAGCATTCACCAGCACAATGCCTGCGCCGAGCGGTGTGCCACACTCGGGGAACTGCGGACAGAACTGGCTGGAGTGATGCCGCTACTAGACCAGAGCGCCTGAATCTGAATACCAGTCGTTCTTAGGACGGATTAAGGCGACAGCGGAGGCGTCAGGAGTCCCGCGGTCTCAGGAAGACCAAACATCAGGTTCATGTTCTGGACCGCCTGCCCTGACGCGCCTTTCACGAGGTTGTCGATCGCGGAGACCACGACAACGCGTCGCCCCCCGCACGCGATCCCGATATCGCAGAAGTTCGAGCCGCGCACATCCGAAAGATCAGGGATGCTGTCCCGCACCCGCACAAACGGTTTATCCCGGTAGAACTCATTATACAGCCCCAGTACCGCGTCATAATCCAGCTCCCTGTTCAATATAAGATGTGCAGTCGTTAGAATCCCGCGAATGGCAGGGACGACATGCGGCGTGAAATAAATATTATCGAGTGAGCGATCCAGCCGGCTTAACTCCTGAACGATCTCCGGCAGATGCCTGTGCGCGGTGATGTTGTAAGCACGGACGTTCTCTGCGAGATTCGGGTAATGCGAGGTGATTGATGGATCTGCGCCTGCTCCGGATACCCCTGATTTGGAATCAAAGATCGCGTATTCAATCGATCCTTCGCTTGCAAGCGGTGCTGCCGAAAGTATCGCACCTGTAGGGTAGCAGCCCGGATTTGCGACGAGATCCGCTTCTGTGATTCCCCCGTGCAGTTCAGGAAGACCAAAGACCGCACCTCCATCTCTCGGATCGGTATGCGGACGTTTGTACGTGTCTTCGAAGACCTGCTGTGGCAGCCTGTAATCCGCGCTCAGATCGATGACGCGCGTACCGCACGTGAGGAGTTCCGGGACGATATCCATCGCAGCGCCGTGCGGTACTGCCGTGAACACAACTTCGCACGCAGAAGCGATCTCCGATGGCGCGGGTGTGGCGAAATCCAGATCGATTAGCCCTGAGAGGTGCCTGTGAACGTCTGTCACGGGAGTGCCTGCGAGCCGCCTCGATGTCACGGTTCTGATCCTTGCTTTCGGGTGCTGCAGGAGCAGCCGGATCAGTTCCCCGCCTGTGTATCCTGAGCCGCCGATGATTCCAATGTCGATCATGGGTACTTCAGTGGCTGACAGATCAAAAAGATTTTTCGGTGGCGCGGGGGTTTTCAGGTTGTGGCTGGGTGGAGCGTATCACAGGGTTCTGACCGCATAGACCACCCCACTCCCGATATGATCACCAGATCACACTTTAGCGCTTCGCATCACTCCTCGGTCTGCTCCACGATCACCTGCTCGATGTTGATCTTTGCATTCTTAAGGATGATCTTGATCCCGCCACCAGACCCAGGTGACATTCCAGCAACCGGCATCGGAATGCCGGCGGGCATGCCCGCGGCAGGAAACGCCACCGGAATAGCTCCCGCTACTGGTGCCGACACTGGCGCGGCAGGGGCAGCAGGCTTCTTTGCCTCTTTCGCTTTCTCTTCCTCCTTCGTCTTCCACTCTGCAACGATCGGATGCTTCTTCTCAATCAAAAACGCCTTTAAGGAATCAAGATCGGTTGCATCCTCCTCAGTTGCGATCGCATCCACGATATCTCCCGGAATATCGTCAAGCACGCGGTCCTTGAGGTGCTTTGGCATCCAGCCGACCCGGTTCCAGCCACCATCGGCAGCGATGAACTTCGGAGACCTGAAGTAGTTGATCCCGATACCGAGGAATCCAACGACCTGCTTTCCGCCGCCGGTCTGTCCAGCCATGTTCGCGAACGTAAGCCCGTTTGGCGCGGGGTCTGCGTAATCGCGATCCACCCATGCGATGATATCGAGCTCAGGGATGTAAAAGCCGACCACCTCGAAGCAGCCACATGATGTGTGCGGATATTCGAAGAACGAGTGTAGTTTGATCTGGGAGTACTCGCCTTGCGACGATGCTGCTGCAACCTCATTGACGCCCTCGTATTCACCGCCTATCGGATCGATACACCTTCCCTTCTCGATTGCGAACTGCGGACCCTCGGGATCGACCTTTGCGGCTGCCCTGCCATCGAACCAGTTGATCGCGCCGCAGAGCGAGACCCGGTCAGGCGTCACCACGCAGACATTGGTCGGGGCAAACGACTGACAGAGCGTGCACCCGTAGAACGTGTCCACATCCTCGTCATGCAGATCGCGCGTTCGCGCGTCCCTTGCCTCGTATATCGCACGGATCTCTGGCAGTCTCTTCTCGATCTCGTCAGCGTCTGTGATGTAAAGCGCCTCCATCTTCTCGATGAAGGTCATCTCGTTTTTAAAGAGCATCATGGTCGCTTTTGCGAGGGGTTCGAACGAATTAAGCCCCTTCTCGACCGCATCCTTGCTGATACGAAGCCAGATGTCGTACCGCTGATTCAGATGCATGAGACCGTTAATATAGTTCTGAAAATCGTGATTTCGGCGTTCAACGATCGCCTCAAGGTCGGGTTCGACTGCCTCACCCGCGATACGGTAGATCATTGCAAAAGGGTATCTATCGCCCTCATTCATATCCGATAGATCCGGACCTATCAAAGTGAACTTTCCGTCCTCGACCTCGTCCATGCCTTCGGCACGCACCAGTTCAAAGCCCTTGCTCTTCGGTCCTGCGAGCTCGATGTACATGCCGTCCTTTCTGATCCGTTCCCCTTCGAACATGGGGGATAACTCAAATGGGAATTCGTCTGCCATTGGGTGCCTCCTGAATTAGATGATGAATCGTGACAATCTACTTAAACCTTATCGCTTCCATTCCATATATTCAAGTACCCTCCGGTGAAAGGATTAGGTGATGTCAGCATCAGCGAGTTCAGACGATTACACGAAATGGAGTTTGATCGCATCCGGGGAGGGGGCAGGCAGGATTGCAGCCCTTTACTTTGCGAGTATGCGAAATGAGGCGATATCGGACAGGATCTTACTCCTTAACAGCGCAAGAGCGGATTTAAAGAAGGTACTCGACGAGATCGCAGAGCATCTCGGGGGTAAAGAGGCGAAGGCACTCGAAACGATCCGGAGAGAGCGCGTACAGCTTTTTGGCAGACAGAGCACAGGAACCGGCAATTTCTGGAAGGTCGGGGAGAATGAGGCGAGGATCGATTTCGATGAGATTATCAGAAGGCGGATCGAGAGTCTCGGGCTTACGAGCGGTGATGCGATGTTCGACATCATGACGCTCGGCGGAGGCACCGGCAACGGCAGCATCCCCTACATCATCGACCAGATGAAACATGGGGCGGGGAGAACCGCTTCCGGGCACAAGCACTTCGCGCTCTGCGTGTGGCCCGACCTGATCGAGGCGGATCACAGGCACTTCAATGCGATCTGCGGACTGTCCCGATTGCTCAAGTATGGCGAGGATAGCCACCAGAATGCGGATATGGTGATGCTTGTCGATAACACGACCCTCGGAAAAAAGATCGAACTGGATGACGGCGAATCCAATTATTACTACGAGATCAACAGAATGATTGCGCAGGCGATCGATATGATGATGGCTCCGGGTAGGAAGAATACGAACCGGGTGATCGATGTAAATGACTACATCGTCTTCCCGTCGCATATCGGCGTCTACCACACCACGCCGTGCATGTCGCTTGGCAACGATGTGGACCTGATCAGTCTCGAATCCGCGCTTGATGATGCGATCGATAATGCGTTCTTCCCGATGGACCCCTCAACCGCAACCGTGGTCTGGCTGATCGTGCGCGTGCCGAAACGCTACTTCAATATCGGACAATTCGAGCAGCGGACACTCGACCACAAGTTCAAGGGATGGGTAGAAGAGAACATCATCGGAAAATTGCGTTATTCGACTGTAACGTTTGTCGAAGAGGATATAGATACGTTTGATGTGCTTTTATTGCTCGGCGGATTCAAACTAGAAAAATTAGTTCCGGAATCCTTCGAAAAATACCTGATGTTCAAGGAATTGCTGGAATTAAACGCAAAGAACGGCGAGATCTCGCTTGCGCAGTTCGGCGATGACGTGACCCTCTCGACCGATGAATTAAACCGCATCGAGCAGAACCTGCGGGATTACATGGCACACATCGATGATGTGGTGAAACGGCTGAGCAAGTGAACTATTTAATCCCATAAAACCCCTTATAATTCTCTATCGCACACCTCCCCTGCTCAGGATACCGGCTCAGCATAAAATCCACAAACCGAGCCGCGCTCACACAGTCCTTCGTGAAATCGAGTAACTCCTTTACCAGCTTCTGCGACCTGTCATCTCCAGCTGGAATCTCAAACGACACGCAGAAATCGCGCACAGAAAAGCATCTTCTCCTGAGAATCGGCGAGATCGAACCTATGAGAACCCCATCTTCGAGTTCGACATACGCAGGAACGCCTTTTTTATCTATCCGTCTGGAATCGGTCAACCCATAAAAATCATGATACGAATGCAGTTCAAGGTAGATCGCGGGTTTTACCTCCTCGATCGCAGCAACGATATCCCTGCCGTACCCCTCGTAGTACCGGGCATCAAGTGTGCTCACATAAGCGCGATCCGTGAGTTTCGGAATGATCACGAGCGTGCCTGTCTCCGGAGCGTCCAGCGACTCAAGCAGCGCAGATGTGTGCATCCATTCGTCGCCGTGCAACCCCCCGACGAACAATCGCTTCGGATCACCGCTGCCAAGTGTGATTCTGCTTGTTGTGGTCATACGTCCTCTTTATAGATACGCGGCAGAAGACCCTGCTACTTGTAATGCCCTGCCCTTCAGGCAGTGGCATCGATAGATCGCCTTCGAGTGATCTATTAGCGGGGATGAATGCCACCGAGTGGTGTGTTCAGTCACGTTCTACTCCCTCGATATACCTTTTAATTCTCTACTTGTTTCCTAAAGAATTGTTCAAGATATTCAGCTATATCATCTTTAAAAACCTTGCGCCGATATTTAGGGCAAAAAACGATACGGTAGTTAGTGTGAAACACTGAACTTCCGGTTGTTTTGGCTTCCATAA
>JAUWGA010000070.1 GCA_030606635.1 Methanosarcinales archaeon | reverse complement strand
CCGGCTGTGTTGCTCATACTTCTCGTGCTCGTGGCAACCGGAGTGCGGTACTATCTCATGAACGTTGCCTGGAACAGGAACGCCTCGAGAACGGATGAACAGGACGATTGAGCAGGTGATCTCTGGTGCGAACGAAGATTGTTTCTATAATTGCCATCGTCGCAACCGCTCTATTGCTCGCGGTTCCGGTTGCGATCGGAAGCGAGTACATCCCTGAGAGCTACACACGATCCACGAATTACTATGATGTCACAGGCGAGCCATACCTGCTTGCGACGCTTGTCGGGGATTGCGAGTTTTATCGCGGCGAGGATGCGGTACTTGAGATTACGCTTCAGAATTACGGGGCGATCTACCGAATCAAGGGCGATAAATATCTCGATTCCAGTGAAGAGGACTATGACGACGAGACCGAACTTGCTGAAACCGAACTGGGGGTAGAGATCGAAAAATCGTGCGCAAACAATGTCGACGTCGTGCTCTTTGCAGACGGTGCGCCGGTCGATGTCACGGTAGATGTGCAGGATATCGAGTCCATCGGAGCGGGCGAAACTGGAACGGTATGGTTTCCGATCCGTATCGATGATGATGCACCCGCCGGCACGTATCATCTCCGTATGGAGACCTGTTACGACCACATCTGGAATGTGCAGGTGAGCGGTACCCCTGATAAGCCGAATATCAATTACTGGAATACGACCGGGGTAGAGAACTATACTATCGTGATCGTGGTCAAGAAAGAGTCTGACTTCGAGGTCACCGGCGTTGTATCCGATCTACAGGTCGGAGGGACCGGATTTTTAAACGTCACATACCAAAATACCGGTGAAGAGACCGCAACAGATGCGATCGCTCGCGTAAGTGGCATGCTACCATTTACTGCGGTTACGAATCAGGAGCGTCTCGGCACGATTCTGCCTGGCGAGTCGGTGACCGCGCACTTTCGTGTCAGCACCGACCGGAGCGCGGTTCCAAAGGTGTATGGTATAAGCACAGGGATCAGGTTTATGGGTGAGGATGGCGATATCCGGATCTCGGATCCGATGCAGATCGGGGTTTCCGTGGCTCCGAAGGTGCCGTTTTCAGAGAAGCTTCTGGCGAATAGGTGGTGGATTGTGGCGGCTGCGATAGCGCTTCTATCATTCGGGGGATGGTGGGCGCTTAAGCGATGAGGAATGTAGGGGGCGCAGGTCCACGCCGGTATCATTTCTTGAAATACCTGCTTAAAAACGCAAGATCGACCGCGTCAGCGATCTCCCCCCCCTCAAGCACAGCATATCCCTCGCGGGCTTCCTTGCGCAGCTGTTTCCCAAGCGCGCGGGAATGAAGTTCAGACTCAAGCAGGTCTTTTGCTGATCGGTACGTCCGGCAGAGATCGACAACATACCGCCCATCCTCGATATACACATTAGAAAACGTATCTTCATCCGCAAGCTTCATCTTGAACCGTTCTGCGTGTTTCCGCATATACGCAGGCGGACCAGCGTGTTTCCGGAGCGGCGGGAGCTTCCCGGACATAAGTTCGATTAACAGCACCACGGTATCTGTGGTCTCGCTCGCAGGCAGAACGCTTGCGGCACTCCTAATTACCGTGAATTCGTGCTCCGATAATAGGGCGAGCACCGACTCTCGCATCTTGTACAACTGCGGGTATGCGATGTCCTCGACCATATCAGGTATCTCAAAGACGATTGCGAGCAGATCAGTCCCCCTCGCCTCCATTGCTGCCACCATCTCCGGTTTATCGATGTGAGGCGACGGTTCTGCAAAGAAGCACTCGATCGACGGCTCTGCCAGAAACCCGCGTGCTGCATCCACAAAGACGTAGAACTGGTCGAGCGAGAGCGCGGCTGCGACGTTGCGGTGCGGGTCGGTCGGATCGATCATGCAGAGCGGCTCCCAGACCCCGCCGTGACCGACCCCGGTATCCTGGGAACGCTGGGACGTGCCACATCCGGGCTCGATCATCAGACCGTCCCTCCAGTCGCAGGCAGCATCGAGCACCCCCTGAAACGATCCGTAATGGAGGATTAATAACTCACAAAGGAATCCAGAGAAACCACACACCCGAAGTTCGGATCCGTAAACGTTAGCACGTTTCATAAATTGCTTGAGCAGCAGTACATCATCCTCCAATCCTCCAATCTTGGACAAGATGTACTGATTGTGAAAAGGGGTTCGATCTACCGCAGATTTAAGTTCACTCGCGCTGGATAACCGATAACACGGCACAAGATCGACCCTACACCCCTCAAATCTACCATGAACATAAGGATGCTCTGCATACCGTATTTCATAACTGTCTGCACGCTCCGCGGCCGATTTTGCGATACGCAGACCCTCGTCCTCCAGTTCCTCCCGTGTTAACGTGACCGGGAACATTATGAAGAGATCCAGATCGTGTTCTCCGGAAATCCATGTATTTCGTGCCGCAGATCCGACCAATTCGCAAGGCACTCCCTCTTCTTCGACATATCCCGCAATCCTGCGTGCGAGTTTCGCAAGTTCATCGCGCTCTACAGGAGTCGGTTTGATCCTGCCAAGGACTGTAGTAAGAATTGTCCGGATTTCACTTTGCATGATTTTATGCCATTCCCGTGCGTTGTTATGGGTCTGATTGGTGTTTATGATTCTTTAATGGTAACTACTCAGATAACTGAAAGAAGAGTACAGGAAGCTGCTTGACGATCATTTTGGAGGTGCGAGAGTGACTTGCATGCATATCGGGGCAGATTACTTCTCGTTTGAGACGAACGTTCCTATATTTGATCTGTTCTTCGAGGCAGTGAGGGCGAGATAAGATACGTAAGAGATATGGGGGGATCGGGGCGGCGTTTGCAAATCCACTGGAAATTCTTGGTTTCTCAAGTCTTGTACCGATTGTGATCCTGTATCTGATCAAATCGATGATAAAAATAAAAAAGGATGGGCAAAGTGCCCACCACGCTTCCCAATCTATTTGCCCTTGCCTTTGATTAGGACCCGTACATCGTCGCTACCTGTAATTGGCGTGCCATCGCCGAGTTCGCCGGTCAGCGTCAGTGTTACAATGTCCTCATCATTACACGGGTCCGGAAGACAACCTACCACGTCCTGGGTCTCAAACTTGAGTACCAGATCCTCATACCCATCCCCATCGACGTCTTCGTAGCTCCAGTGGATCGGCGCACAAGTGTCATTTAGCAGAATCGTCGTCAGGTTGATGTTCATGACATCGAAACTATCGTTGCCCAATACAGCAACCGACACGACTCCATTGCTCTTCACGTTGACCGGGTTCTCATCGGAACCGGGTTTAATGTCAACGTCGACAGTGTCGCACACTGCTGATGCTGAAAAAACCAAAAGCACTGCCATCACTGCAAGTACCGTTGTTGTCAGCATCTTCTTGATACCTGTTCTATTCATCGTTCTTTTACCTCCTTTTACTTTGGGTACTTGTATAGCCCCCCTCCTCGGGGCTGATGCACTCACCACAGTACCTGAAAAGGCAAATCCCCGTGCATCTCGGATTTTTTGAACCATGCTTTTCTTCTCCCCTTTTATTGTGGAATAGCGTCTTTTCATGACAATGTGTCTTCAAACGCTATATTATACATAACAAATTACTACTATAAATACCTTTCCTCACCCGTGATCCCATTGCGTGGTGTTAGAGCTCGGTCGTCGGTTTTCGAATCAGGTTAACAGTCAGCAGGCAAGTGCAACAATCATCTTTATACACCCGAGATTACATAATAAGTCACGATGATCGATACCGAGTTCTTCAACCAACTGAATCGATTCTCGCTTATGGTGCGCAAGCGTGTATCGAGCGTGTACGCGGGCAGCAGGCGGGCTGTGTTGCAGGGGAAGGGAATCGAGATCGTAGGGTATCGCGAGTATATGCCCGGTGACGATATCAGGACTATCGACTGGCGGGTGTATGGGCGGACAGAAAAACTCTACATCCGCAAATTTGAGGAAGAGAAGAACGTAACCACGCACATACTCCTCGATTCGAGCATGAGCATGGATTATTCGAGCAATGGGATGACGAAGTTTGATTATGCAGCGATGCTTGCGTGCGGATTCGGTTACATGGTGACGAGAGAGAACGAGAAGTTCGCAATATCGACGTTTGGAGAGAATATCGATATCACGCCTCCGAAACGAGGGCGCGGGTACCTGCTTCACACGATCGACAGACTGAACCGGACGCCGCTGGAAGGCGAGACGAAATTCGACCACTGCACCCAGCAGTACGGGAAGATGATCCGGTCAAAATCGCTTGTCATAGTCATATCAGACTTCTTAACCGATCTCGACTCGATACGTTCCGGATTATACCGGCTTGCACCGAATGATCTGATCGCAATCTCGATCTTCGATCCTGCCGAACACGACCTTACCATCGCAGGAGACGTAAAATTACATGATATGGAGACGAATGCGGTAAGAAAGACCTACATCAGTCCGAAGATGAAAGAAGAGTACAGAAAGCTGCTTGACGATCATTTCGGAGGTGTGAGAGAGACTTGCATGCACATAGGGGCAGATTACTTCTCATTCGGGACGAACGTTCCGATATTTGACGCGTTCTTTGAGGCAGTCAGGGCGCGATAGGACAAGTAGGAGATAGGGGGGATTGGGACGGCGTTTGCAAATCCACTGGCACTTCTTGGTTTTTTGAGTCTTATACCAATTGTGATATTGTACCTGATCAAACCAAAGCCCCGCGACATAAAGATCCCGTCGCTGATGTTCATCCTGGATGCGGAGCGGAAAGAGCATCGATACGAGACGATGCTTAAGAAGATCATCAGGGATCCATTGATGCTCCTGCAACTGCTCTTCCTGATCCTGCTGACGCTTGCGATGGCGGCTCCGTTCTACACCGCAAACGAGACCGTGCGCGCTGACCATACTGTGATCATCATCGACGCATCCGCATCGATGCAGGCTGAGAACCCGAGCAGGTTCGATCGTGCAAAAGACGCCGCAGAGAAGTTCGTCAGCGGAAGGACGAGCATCATCATGGCAAAGAATATCCCGGTCGTTGTGCTCCAGCGCGGGGGCAAGGCGGATGCGAAGGATACGCTGAACCGTGTTGCACCGGGCGCGACAACTGCGAGCATAGGGGATGCGATCATCCTCGCAAGTAGCATGATAAAAGACGAGAAGGGCGCAATCGTTGTGATCTCCGACTTCTCGAATACCGATAGCGACTCGATAGCCGCCTCAAAGATGCTTGCGAATGCGGATGGCATCGATGTGACCTACAAACAGGTCGGAAACGATGCCGAAAATATCGGGATTACGTATGGCAAACTTGCGCGGAAGGGGGATTCGTATGAATATATCTGCAATATCAAAAATTACATGGACGATAAAAAAACGGTACCGATCGAGATATTCCGAAATGGCAAAAAAACCCTCACTGATAGCGTAACCGTACCGGCTCACTCAAGCAAACTCTTCGCGCTCACCGATGTCGAGCCGGGAGCCACAATCATCTCCTTAAAGCAGAAGGACTCGCTGGGGGTCGATGACCGCGCCTACCTCGCAATCCCTGTGGTTGCGAAACGGAAGATCCTCGTTGTAAGCGAGACTAAAAACCCTCCTGCGAAGATTGCGCTAAATTCGCTTCCCGATACCGAATGTTCAATCGTAAAACCACCGGTTCTCCCGTCTTTCGATGATTATGATCTCGTTGTGATCGGAAACATCACAAAGAATTCGCTTCTTCCGGGGACGTTTAAGGATCTCGCGTCGTTTGTGCAGTCAGGGGGAAGTCTCGTGATCCTTGCATCGAGCGACCTCGACGATATCGAGACCGAAGGACTGCTGCCTGTGCAGATATCCGGAAAAGCAGGGGCTGCCGCGCTGGAGACGATCATGCCCACCGAATTCACAAAAGATATCGCATTCGAGGACGTTTCAGTCACCACGCATCTCAGATCCGAACCGGCAGATGGATCGATCGCGACCGTGATCACAGACGACGGCTCACCTATGATCGCATACCAGAAACATGGGTCTGGCACCGTATTTTATTCAGGATTCGGCGAAGGCGACTCGACATGGAACGATTTCCATACGAGGGTCGATTATCCGATATTCTGGAGGCAGATTGTGGACTGGATGAGCGGGGTTCATGGAATCGAGGAATATAATGTCAGGACCGGGAGAACGTTGCCGCTTGGCGGGATGCAGAAGGTAACCACGCCTTCCGGTTCCGTGGAGACTGATAACTTGCTCTTTGACGAGGTCGGCGGGTACCGGATCGGGGATGATGATATCGCTTCGAACCTGTACGATCCTCTGGAATCCGATCTCTCAATCCATCCGATGTCAGGCGAGGCGCGCACACTGACGCCTGATCTTGTCAAAGCAGAGGTCGAAAAGGAGTTGTGGACTTACCTGATCATTCTTGTGATGTTTATTGCCGGCTTCGAACTCTATTATCTCCGGGCGAGAGGCGAGTTATGAGATGGCAGATGGTGGAATCGAGGATAAACGGAAGATTATCGATGAATACAACATTAAAGCCACAGAAGAGATAGTAAAGGCAGTTGGAGATATCACAAGGAGGGAGGAGGGTCTTGTATTGTTCCTGATTCCAAAAAGGTTGAAGGATGGATACAAGAGGATGTACATGGATCGGGTGAAAGAAGAGACCCTGAAAGTGGAGATGGACATCCTGAATATAGCAGAGAGCGTGATGCGCAAGGAAAATGAGATCTCGGATTATGTAGGGGATATCAGTGACGCAGCAAAGAAGGTTGTGAGGACGATGCTCCTCTTTCTATCCCGGGATGATTTCGATCGGGTGTATAACGAAGAGATGGAGGGTGTGGCTCTGGAATGTGTCAGGGCGAATGTGAGATTTTATCTGAAACTTTTGAGGGCATCCGGAAACAGCTACGAGGAATTGGTCAGAGATGGATTTGATGCAGAAGAGTACTATGATTCGCTGGAAACTATTTCAAGGACCAACTGGCTGGTCTTGATGAGATCGAAGGATGTAATACGTGAAAATTCCCTCGAATACAGGGTATTGCAGGGTACTGTTGTATATATAAGATCGATACACGAGAACGAGGTAAAGAGATTCTTTGCTGATGAGTTGGATAAACCCAATAAAATTCAATGCGGTATCCGGGCGCATCCGACATAAGGGGCTGTCATGAAATAATCCAGGTCAGATTGAACATTCTTAAACTATAGCCGCGATATAGAATAACATTCGGGTAATTCGTACAATTCGTATCATTCGTGTTTTATTGGCGGGGATTTCTGTAAAAATGTATTAAATCGCGAACTCACGCGTCTGAGACGAATGCCACAAATCCAAATAGAGGTATTGTGGCGCGGACGCCGTGGGACCTGACCGCCTCAACAGAAACTCTTAACTAAAACCCCATGACATTACCACACCGAGAGGTTACAGCTATGAAGAAAGCAATTATCGAGACCAAAAAGGGCGAGATTGTCCTCGAACTATTCGAAGACGACGCACCAAACACCGTAGCGAATTTCGTGAAACTGATCAACAAGGGGTTCTACAACGGGCTTAAATTCCACAGGGTCATCCCGAACTTTATGATACAGGGCGGATGCCCGAAAGGCGACGGTACAGGCGGACCCGGATACAGCATAAAATGCGAGATAAACCCGCGAAAGCACACAAAAGGTGCGCTCTCGATGGCGCACGCCGGAAAGAACACAGGCGGCAGCCAGTTCTTTATCACGCACTCGCCGCAGCCCCATCTCGACGGGGTGCACACGGTTTTTGGTCAGGTGGCAGAGGGCATGGATGTGGTGAACAAGATCAAGCAGGGCGATGTTATGGAGCGGGTGAGGGTGGTTTGAGGGGTGAAAGCCCCGCTCATGCCGTTCATTTTTTCCGCGGATCTCCTTCAGTCTCGTGATAAATTATGCTGCCGCAATGCTTGCAGTGTGTGGCATCGATATCGTGCTGACTGAGACCGCATTTCTTGCACGTTATACTTCTTTTTTTGGAAGTCGAAAGCATAAACTCCTTTATCAATAAACCCAACTGCCATGGCACCAAAGCAATGCTGACAAGTATCATAAGAACGGTTATAAGGCGTCCAAGAAGGGTTACAGGAACGACATCGCCAAAGCCAACCGTAGTAAGTGTTACTATCGAAAAATACATCGCAGAACCCAGATCGTTGATGTCCGGATTCGCAACTCTCTCAGCCTCGTAGATAAAGGATGAAGATACAAAGATGATCGAGATAATTGTAAATATAATTTTTATAATTCTTAATTCATGCATCTTCATATCTTCAGACAGAAACGCACCGGTATCTACAAATCTCATAAACCTGAAGATACGGAATACCCTGAAGATGCGCACAAACCGGAGGTCAAGGAACGTTACGAATGTGGGTATTATCGCAACGAGGTCTATTACGCTGTAGACTTCAAGAACGTGTTTTATCTTTTTTTCGGAAACCCAGAACCGCAGGATGTACTCCAATATAAAGATAGAGACTGTGACGACCTCGATAGTCCAGAAAAGACCGGGATTCGCGTCGTGGAAATAACTCTCTGTGATGAAGACGAGTACTGTAAAAAGATTGAGACCTATTATGAATAAATCGATAAACCTGCCTGTAAATGTCGTGGTGTCGTTGAGATAGAATGCGACCTCTTCTTTGACGGTTCCACGCAGGGAGTGCATGAAATAAATATTGGTGGATATGTTAATATAAACTCGCCTGAAATAGTATAGGCGATAAAGTTGAAGACCTCTAACAAAAGACGCGGCACAAAGACGAGTTCTTTCGGAA
>JAUWGA010000048.1 GCA_030606635.1 Methanosarcinales archaeon | reverse complement strand
AAGTCGCTCTTTAAAGATCGTTTTCGCATCATATCCGTTGTCCCCCATGATCGCATAGATAATATAATACTGGGCACATAAGTCGCTCTCCAGAAGGGGATACACTTCTCCCAGAAGGTTTTTCAGATCAGAACCCACATTCTTTGCGTAATAATCGTTCTCAACCATCATATCCGCGTCCAGATATGTGACGTTTATGATCGCCTCCTCCTCAGGACGCTTGAACACGAATTTTTCGATGATATCTGCGGTATTTGCGCCCTGGTACCACTTCTCCTGCCATGCCCTGTAAATTGCAGCGCAGAGCCGCCATATCCATGGTGCATGTACAAATATGCGGTAATCGTAGTACAGTTTATTGACCGTTGGGTTATCCAGTGCCAGAATGCCGTCGATTAAGATAACTAGGTCCTTATCTGACTTTAACTTTATCTCTGCCTCTCCGGACCACTCAGTCATCCGGTTAACATTTCTAAAAAGTTCGGTATGACTTTCAGACAGTCGGCTGCCAAACATTGTATATTTCTCGTCCAGGAATCTCCCTAATTTGCTGTACCTCACGCGGGAGACCTGATCAAATACAGGATGACCAACAGTGCCCCCGTTATTGACAGCCACTATATCACCCCACAGCCGCGTAAGCGAATATTTCGCCCGTATTCCACCCCTTTCCCGCTTTTCTTTCGGCAGCAGATAATCGTCCATCGCGATAATCTCTGCTTTCGCCCGGTCCGAACCCGCCCTCCCGAGTTCCTCGATCCCGTTCTTCACGAGCCTGGCAAAGTGCGTCTTCCCGCCGCCCGATGGTCCGGCAACACCGATGATCGTATGTGTGGATAGTTTTCTTCCTGTACGGAGTATTCCGGCAATCTCAGAGATCGCAACCCCTTCTGCCTCATCTATCATCAATTTCGTATCGGGCTCGATCCGCATCTTCATCTGCTTCTCCTGTAGCGCGCAGAGAGCCGCACCCACCGCGCCCTGCCACTTCCCTGAAATCCGCTCATACCGGGTTATCTCTTCTTCGTCTTCCCCTCCGGCCCTGCCTCTTGCCTCTTCGATCCCGCCGAGTATCTCTATCTTAAGTCCTGGAAATTTATCGTCGATACCCTTAGCTATTCCCTGAATGATCATCGCCCTCTCGCCCTTCTGCCGGACCATGCCTCCGCTTAACGCCACCCAGAACCCGGTAACATCCATCAGCCGTGCCAGTTCCCCGAAGAGAACCGCGAGATTCTCCCCGTACTCCATGAACACGTCCGATGCGACCTCCTGTAGCTCCAAATCGCGTCTTAAGAAAGCGCCGACGTCTGCTGCCAGCAGGTCACACTTATCGCCTGCACACGCTACATTCTCTGCAAAATCAGGCGGAATTTTCACGCCCCTCTCCGATGCCAGATGCATGAACCTGTCAACCACCCATTCGGATGGAAGTTCAAGACACCCCTTCATGCCGCAATTACAGATTGTAGCATCCTCTAAGAATTTCACCCTGAAATGAGTCTCCATCGGTGCGCCCACCCACGACAAGAGGTAGCCCTCCACGAGAATCGCAAACCCGATCCCCTTTCGCAATACAAGCGCCACAGTCGGCTTGTCGGTTGCGATGTTGCCTGCCCAGACGATCCTGTGATAGACCGCCTCCACATTGGCATCGTTGATGAACCTGATGGAGGGGTACTTCCGCTGTAAATTTTCAAGCGACTCCCTGGTCACGCCCTTCGCCTCTGCCATCCTTACGATATTCCCGTAAGGATCAACAGGCCCAGGAACGCCGATATAAACATCCTCGTTTTCGCTGATACCAACCTCGGTAGCAGCCTTTGTGAGACACTCTTCAAGCACCTCTTCAATCGGTCTTCCTTCCTCGATAGCGATCTCATTTCTGTAAACTACGTTGCCGTTCTCGAGAGCGACTGTCTTGATGTCGGTTCCTGTGATCACCACCCCAACCGACCTTCCGGAATCGTACCGTCCTGACCTGACCTGACCGATCCTGACCTCCCCCTGCTCGATTCTCCCTTTCTGCCACTGTATCGGCTTTCCAAAGTTTGCATCGAGGAGTGTTATGAAAAACTCGCGCTCAAAGTACTCTTTCACGTCGCTTATGAGTTGATCGGTATTCAGTTCGGGGCTGGTCTCTATCCCGATCCGCCGTATTCCAAGAGTCTCCCCCCTTATATTCAGACAGACCGCGATATACTCGAGTAGTTTGGCATAACGATCCGTCCCCGGTTCAAAGATCTGGTTGGGCACGGTTATAATCTCGCATGAGACCCTCCCGTTGCCTTCTTCCGCCCAGAGTGTCACATCCACCAGATCTGCCCTTGGTGCCGTCTTTTTCAGTTCCTCCCGGAATACGACATGATGGCTTTGCAGATCATCCCCGATACGCAGCAGTAGAGCGTCTATCCGTTGAGCCACAGTTTCACTGGTAGAATCGGAAACCATCAATATCAAATATATAAACGGTTCATACCTAAAGTTTTGGATTGCGCAGTAACGGTAGAAAAAAATAGATCAAGGGGCGGTGGCGCAAAGTGTGCAACCACCACAACCCCCGGATTACTCACATATATGCATATACATCAAACTCGGTGCACTGTCCGTACATCCGTGCAAAGCCGGTCTCGTGTAGCCGGATGTATCTGGCGTTCGTCTGCGCAAATGGAATCTCCACAAAGGTGCCGCCCTCGGTGATGGTGAACCCTGATACCACAGTCTCCCAGTTCGCGGCATCGTTTGAGACCTGGACATCAAGCGTCATCGGGACGTCCTTGTAGTAGATGATCGCCCGCACCTTGCTGATCGGTTTTGTGCTCCCGAGATCGAACTGTATCCAGCAAGGTGGACCGTCGTACCTTGTTGTGAACCAGCGGGTTGCTGTGTTGTCATCGATCGCCTTTGTTGGAGCATACGTGCTGCTGTAGTACGATGATGCTGTTGCGGCGACCGGATTGACCCATGTTCCGGTCGTGGATCCGGTAACTGTGATCGCTACGCTGTCTGACCCGGTTGCCCCGTCGTCATCGGTCACGGTAAGTGTTGCCGTGTACGTTCCGGGACTGGTGTAGGTGTGGGTTGGGTTCTGCGATGTTGAACTTGCGCCATCGCCAAATGTCCACTCGTACGAGCCGACTGTGCCATCGCTGTCGGTCCCTGTGCCTGTGAATGCTACATCGAGCGGGATAGTTCCGCTTGCCGGGTTTGCGGATGCTCCTGCAACTGGTGGCTTGTTTGCCTCATCGTGGACTATGCCGGTAACAGCATACGCATAATTATACTTCTCGAGATTTCCGTACAGGACTCTCGCATAACCATTCTCGCCCCAGCCTGACCCCCAACTGTTCTTGATGATCCAGCAACCCTCGGAATCGTCCCATCCGACCAGTACCACAGCATGGTTTGCCCATCCGACGCCGTCATTGGCTGACCATACCGGTTCGTAGACCCCTCCCCTGTAGTAGAACCAGTCGTCTGGTACACTCAGCACGACAGACAGTGGACCATACTCCTGAAGAGCGGATTTAAATGCGTCTTTTGATGATGATACATATTTATAATTTTCAATCTTCCATGAATTCTCTGCCCAGCCAGAGCATGGCGTACATGCGCCGTTACTTCTGGTGTATGGGAAACAACTCCCCTCTGATACTCCTGTGTCCCTGACATACTTAAGTGCCCAGTCGGGCCATCCGCCGCCGCAATCCCCTGCACTGCAGCAACCAGATACGAGATGCTGTTCTGATAGATCAATATCGATGTCCGGGTCGTTTGTATGGATGTTGATCGCCGCCTCGACAACACCGATCGCGCTAAACGCCCAACAGCTTCCACACGATCCCTGACTCTTAACCGGCGTCATCCAGTCCTTACCATCCTTGTTGCGCCAGTCGAATGATTCGACATAAGTGACACCTGTCCGCACAGGCGGTTGCGCAAACTGCGCATCGTCCGGAATCGGACCTATTATTGCGCCACATAATTGCAGCTTCTCCTCTACCGTAAGTTCAGATACAGACGTTTCGCCTGCTGTCCAGTTACCCCCGTTTGCGTCTATTGCCTCCTGTATGGCATTCGTTCCCTCAAGTTCAACTTGCGATACAGACATACTAACAGGACCTGCCGAAACCATGCAGATCATAGCCGATACTATAATCGATATCGCCAAGATGTTTACTAACCTGTGTTTGTACATTGCAGTTACCCCTTTTTTGTTGATTTCGGCTGCGCCGTCGACGTCCTCCACAGAGCCGATGCCCAACCTCTAATGTGATTGGATTCTGTTTCGAACCGATACAGAATTTTTTACATTATTATTATCATTATGAGGTAATCGTATATAATCTTTGTGGAGGCGTGATGGTGTCAGGTTATTCTGGAGTCGAAGGGGCACTGGTTTCTGATACGATGGTGTTTTATGGAGCTGTCTGAAAATCAGAGTGTTTTCACTGGAGTTTTCGATTGTGCCGGTTTAAACAAAGCCCTGCAACCCGAATGCAGTCGCTGCATAGTGATCCTGACACAATTTGCAGTCGGGGCGATGGTCGAATGATATAGTCCCGAAGCCCTCAGGAGGAAAAGAGATATAGTCAGTCGGATGAATGAAAACTCTACTTTGCGCGATAGTGAGGTGAAAATATGAAGACGGTTCAAATCATCGTAACCGGCAGGGTGCAGGGCGTAGGATTCAGATACTTCACTGTGAGGTGCGCAAACGATCTTGGTCTCTGTGGCTGGGTCAGAAACCTGCCAGACGGCAGCGTCGAGACCGCGATCCAGGGACAGGGCGAGAAGATCGAAGAGATGATCAGGCTGCTCAAGCAAGGTCCCGGGGCTGCAAACGTTTCAGGTCTGGAGATCAAAGAAATCGAGTCTGGGTCTGAGGAACTGTCCGGATTTGCCATGAGGTTTTAAATGGATGCCGACCTGACCGGAAAATTGGAAAATATACGGGGATTTTCGATCATCAGGAGCGAAGAGAATCACGTACTGGTGGATATCAGTGATTTCGGGATGGACATGTCAGAACTGATCTGCCGCCTCTCTGAGCATGGGATTAAGGTGCATGAGTGCGGCAGGGACTGTATCCGGATCGATGCGGAGTTCATGAACCAGAAACTGATCGATGTGATCAGCAGCGCGATATCCGAGTGGGGGCGGAATCTCGCCAGAAGAAACATTGAGGATGTGCTGAAGGGAGGAATACGTGTGGGCAGAAGAGATTGCGAATATTACCCGTGTCATTTCGAGGGGCAGGACTGTACGTTCTGTTTCTGCCCGTTTTATCCGTGTAACGACACGCGCACAGGCGGTAAGTATGTTGAAAGTTCGACCGGCAGAATGATCTGGAGCTGCGTTGACTGCACAATCATCCACGAGCCAGAGGTTGCGCAGGAGATACTTGTTGCGCTGATGGCGCTCAAACCCGGGGAGGATATGCGATCCGTGTTTGAGAGTGTGGTCGTAAAGCACCTGCGATAGCCGTGCCGGTGTGAACTTGCAGGGCCTGCAAACCCAAAAGTACCCGCCGCACCAATAACCCTTGCAACCATGACCCTCATAGAAGCAGAAGCCAAATACATCCAGCCCACATACACCCGTCAGCCGATCACCCTAACCCGCGGCAGCGGTGCCCGGGTCTGGGACTCCGAAGGCAGGGAATACATCGACTGCATCGCAGGAGTTGCTGTGAACGTCTGCGGGCACTGCCACCCAAAGATCGTCGAAGCGATCCGGACGCAGGCAGAGACGCTTATACACACCTCGAACCTCTACTACACCGAGCCGCAGATAAAACTCGCAGAGGAACTCGCTAACCTGACCGGACTCGACCGCATCTTCTTCTGTAACTCTGGCACTGAAGCTGTTGAGGCTGCCATGAAACTTGTGCGCCGCGCAACAGGGAAAACCGATTTCATCGCAAGCGAGAACTCATTTCACGGAAGGACGCTTGGAGCGCTCAGTCTCACGCACACAGAGAAATACCGAAAGCCATTCGAGCCGCTTATCCCGGGCGTCACATTCGTGAGATACGACGATGCAGCAGCGATCGCTGCGGCGATCACGCCGGATACGGCAGCCGTAGTCCTCGAAGCGGTTCAGGGAGAAGGCGGCATCCACATCGCGTCCACAGAGTATCTCCGCGAGGTGCGGGAGATCTGCGACTCAAACGATGTCCTGCTGATCCTTGATGAGGTACAGACCGGGTTTGGGAGGACCGGCACATGGTTTGCTTACGAACATTACGGGATCAAGCCTGACATCATGACCATGGCAAAAGCCCTTGGCAGCGGATTTCCGATCGGTGCGATGGCGTCGCGCGAGGATCTTTTATTTGGACGCGGCGAACACGGTGCAACATTCGCGGGAAGTCCGCTCGCATGTGCAGCCGCTCTTGCAACGATCTCTGTTATCAGGGATGAGGGGCTTGTGGAGCGGTCAAGGACGCTTGGTGCCCATCTCCGCGAGGGGTTGCAATCGATTGAGTCGCTCGCCGGAAACAAGGTGCGAGAGGTGCGCGGTATCGGGCTCATGGTCGGGATCGACTTCGAGACAGGGTGTGGCGATCTGGTGAATATGGCAAGAGAACGCGGCGTACTTCTCAACTGCACTGCTGATACTGTGCTCCGGTTCCTTCCGCCGCTTGTGATCACGGAAAGCGAGATCGACCAGGTCATGGCTGTGGTTGAGCAGCTTTGAGTCACCAAACCCCGAATAAATTCGGGGGCATCCGCGGAGGGTGGTTACGTGTTAGTGTAAGCATGATAGAGGTGGGGTGGGCGATACGAGCATATAGGTCACATGTCGAATTATCTATTATTAGATAGGTGGAGTTGAAATGATTAGATTAATCACTTTTCAGAATAAATTCCAGCCAATTCTTCCGCATCTATGGAGCATGTCACCACGCCATCAAATTCTTCGTGGGACAGCTTAAGTTGCCTTCTCATTGCACTGAGCAGCGAACCACCATACTCCTTCACACCGTGGCTCACAAAGGTATGGATCTCTATCTCCGATCCACCTTCATACACGTATATTTTGTGTTTAGAACCGTGCCGACCTCGAAAACCTTTGCTGCTTAAAGCAGATTCGATATTTCTTGTTTTATATGTTGTCGTTGTATCCACCCACCTACGCCACAAGTTTAATCAGTTTATCTCTAAAATTCTTCGCACCATCCGTTAACTCGTGCTCCGCAACCTCCACATATTCTGACCACAGGGTGACAAACTCTTCACTGATTCCTTCGATTGCCTCTTTCATGGATGGTGCAGCCACAAGAAGTCCAAGATCGTCATTATAGGCAACATATATATCATCTTCGAAAATGAGATTAATTGGTATATCTTCTTTTAGATGTTTCTCACTTGACCCACCCCCGAAGGTCTTTAGAAGGTACTGTGGTAAAGTTTCTAAAGAATTTTCATCATCGACTCCTAAAATATACGTGCCGCGTCGTGTCGGCATCATCATTCCGCGGACTCTTACAAATTCCCCTATAGAATCGACTATCACATCCTCTATCTCAGACGTATATTGACAATGTATTAGTCCCTCCGTTGAATCGACATGAAACCGTCTCTTTTTATCTACTCTTAACTCAGTCAATCTTCCAAAAATCTCCTTCTCATACTCTTCCGGAGGTTTTTGTAGAAGTGATTGGATCACTGCCTTCTGCGCTGGGTTGAGTTGGTTTTGTGGGGATTTTCCGAATGCGAAACTAACTTCACCTTGAGATTGTCCATTAGCAGGCCAAATGCAGTCAAATTCTCTTAAAATCCGGTTGCATCGATGTGGGTTGTCTATCAAACGGCGTAGTTCCAAATCTAACTCCCCTCTGTCAGAAGGAGCATTCAAAACATCCAAAAAACCTCCAGCTACGCTAATTGACCTTTCGCCCAATGTTTGCATCCCTGGTAGGCTTGTCTGCGCATCTCCTATTTGCATTTCTGCATGAACGCTCCCCATATCTAATCCAGTGATGATCAATGTGCATGATTCTTTGATCGATTGTGGAAAGTCTCCTTTGGTACGTGGCGCATTTCCTTCGAGATAGTCGCCTATGGTGTAAAGAATATTTTGAAGATGTTGGAGCATCTCTGCCACCCGAACAGCAGATATATTTTTTGCATCACTGATAGAAAATGAAACAATCCTCTGTGCATCAGTGGAGTTTACCACACAACCACCTCATACCGAGTAAACTGATCTCTCATCATGATGTTCACCATTTGCGTGTTGTTCCATCGTGCCTCCATCTATACTTCATTTTATTGGAATATCAAGTTCGAATCAACCATATCCCATATAAACTCTTTGTGACATGCGATATGAAGTTTTGGGTAGGTTTATGTGTGAATTGGAAGAATATCCGCCCCACAAACCCCTTTCGTCCACGCGTCCACCACCGACTTCGATATACCCCATGCCAGCCTCTCGAAGTCGCCAAACCCCGCACTTAAGTCCAATTCCGGAACATAGCGTTTTCGCAATTGCCAACGGCTTTGCTCCGTATTCGGTCTGGCTGCACCGATGTCTTGAGCGGAACCATCCGGCAGCAAACATACGCATCGATCGTGACAGTTCCCCGAGACCAGCTTTCGCAAAAACCCCCATCCATCCCGATCGATCAGAAGAATGTCACGTGTGGATTATTCCCCGACGATCTGCACGATCAACTTCCGGTCTCTCGGGCGGTTGTCCAGATCGATGAAGATGATCTGCTGCCACGTCCCGAGTTGCATCCTGCCACCGGAAAACGGCACAGAGAGACTCGGACCAAGCAGCGCTGCCCGCACATGGGAGTGCCCGTTGCCATCGCCCCACTTCAGGTTGTGCGCATATCGGGTATTCTGCGGCGCAATCCGCTCAAGCATATCCTTGAGATCAGAGATCAAGCCGGATTCGTACTCGATCGTTGTCACCGCACCTGTAGCGCCGGGCGCAAATATCGTGGCGGTTCCGTCAGAGAGTCCTGATTTTGATAGTGCGTCGGAGACGTCATCGGTTATGTCGATGATGTCTGCATTCCCACCTGTTGAGAAGCTTAAGTGATGGGTGCTGACAGCCACCGTTATTCTCCAAAATCAGCCAGTTTGAACCCTGCTGCACTGATTACGAGGATGAATAGTAGTAGCGCTGTCAGAAAGCCAACTCCTCCTGCGCTGATGCTGTTGAATACGGCGCACATCAGGATAAAGAAGAGCACCGCGCCTATCGATGCTGTGATCTCAAATGTCGATTTATTCATCGGTACCAGATCGGCATGAGGGGTTAAAAGATTAACTTACAGTATATGTGCCAACCCGTCCGCCACATTTTAATATCTTGCACCCGATGATATTACCATGCCGGAGCGAGACGACTACCTTGATCGGTACACG
Source organism: Methanosarcinales archaeon (assembly GCA_030606635.1). GTDB lineage: Archaea > Halobacteriota > Methanosarcinia > Methanosarcinales > Methanogasteraceae > Methanogaster_A. The sequence goes on along the minus strand of JAUWGA010000048.1, from coordinate 1,175 downwards.
AGTGTGAAGAGCATCGTTGGTGAGGCGCTGCCTTTCGAACTCGTCTGCACCATCGGAGGGGTCTTTGCCGGCATCATACTGGTCAAGATGATCGATGCGATCGAGATGATCCCGGGGTTGCTGGTGCTCGTGCCTGCAATACTTGGTATGCGCGGCAACATCTCATGCACACTCGGATCCCGCCTCGGGAGTGCGATACATCTCGGACTGATCAGCAGGATCGAACGTAACCCAGAACTCATAAACAACGTGGCAGGTTCGCTGACGCTCAGTCTGATCATGTCGGTCGTGCTCGGAATACTTGCCCATCTCGTAACAGTTGCGCTCGGCATGACGAGCGTCGGGGTGGTTGTGCTCGTCTCGATCGCGGTCTTCGCAGGGGTGTCGTCCGGCTTGATTCTCGCTGTAATTGCGGTTGTTATAACGATTGGCGCATTCAGGCATGGCATCGATCCGGATAACATCACTACGCCTGCGCTCGGCACGCTCGGCGATGTTATCACGATGTTTATGCTCTTCTGTGCTGCAGAGGCGGTGATCTGGATATGGCATATTACACTGTGACCGGAATCATGAAGCGGGGCATCCCGGTTCTTATCGTTGCAGCAATCATCAGCATCACAGCAGGTCAACTGCTCCATGCCGGGCAGGACCTGCTCCTTGCTTTTCCCGTGCTTCTGATCCTGATCCCGCCGCTTATCAAGGTTGGCGGCGATACAGGCAGCATTCTTGGCGCAAGACTCTCGTCTGCGTTTCATCTCGGTCTCGTCGAGCCGGTCGGGGGCGTTGTGGTCAGAAACAACATCGTAGCGTGCCTGGTGATCGGATCCGTGTCGTGCTTGGTACTCAGCGTGGCGGTCTGGGCGGCTGCTCTTCTGCTGGGTATCGCCGTCGTGTATGGTCTGCTGCTCAAGATAACACTGATCGCAGGATGCATCGAGATGGTTGTGGTCTTCGCGGCAACCATCGGCATCGCATTCGTATCGCACAGGCGCGGACTCGATCCCGATGATGTCGTGATCCCGCTCATCACCGCGATCGGGGATATCGTCGGGATCGCGGCGGTCTTTGTTGCGGCTTGGGTGGTGGTGTGAGTGGCATCCAGTATAAAAACCAAGAACCACAGTACATGAATTAAAACCCGGGCACCCCATCCCATAATGCAAACACCCGGG
>JAUWGA010000082.1 GCA_030606635.1 Methanosarcinales archaeon | reverse complement strand
ATGGTAACGCCTGCCGAGCACCTTGCGCTCCCGACGGTCGAGGATGTCAGGGAGGGCACAATCGTCACAAAGATCGCTGCCCATGCAATCGATCTTGCAAAGCCGGGCGTCCGGGAGCGCACGCTTCTGATGGATAAGAAGATGGCAGTCGCGCGCAAGAACCTTGACTGGGACGCCCAGTTCGAGTGCGCGATCGATGGAGAGCGCGCAAGATCGATACACGAGACCCGGGTCAGCAGCGGTGACACCTGCTCGATGTGCGGAGAACTCTGCGCGATCAAGGTCGTAAAGGACGCGCTTCTGAAGCAGCGCAGGTGATGACAAGGGGTTTTGGTCGGGGTGTCAAGTCGCTCTGATGATGATGATGGCGATGCTGGCTTTTGATATGCTAATATTTCACCATCTCATCACAAATCTTGCAGATGTGGCGAACGGTACAAACATTCGTGCGATTTGTCCATTCGGGTCATTCGTGATCTTTACCGAACACCCGCCAGGGTGACATTCTCTGGACAGGCAAGGTTTAATATGGCATGCAGTGGAGTTAGTATCACCATTATATTTGAATATAACAGGAGGACGATAGATGAAAGGGAAGAATATGATATTGCTCGCGGTTGCGGTACTTGCGATTGGGTTATTCGTACTGCCGCAGACGATGGCAATGTTTGTTGGACAGCATACGTGGTTCAGCGTGAGAACAAGCGAATCTCAGTATGAACTGTGTGAGAAGTGTCATGTGAACGAGGTTGCAGAGTGGAGGGCGAATACCGCGAATGGTGGTGCGCACTCCCAGTACGCAAACGACGTGCTTGACAATTGCTTCTGCCACCAGATCAATGAGACCGCGCTTCAAGAGTTTGACTTGACGCAGGATATGGCGCCTGGTGCGTATGGTATGAACTTCGAACACTGGAACGAAACAGGCAATGTCACTGGATCTGGCGAAGACTGGTACTGGCGATCGAATGCGACACCACACGCTGCAGTGATCATTGACTGTGTGGACTGCCACTACACCGAGATGGAGCAGATCGAAAATACTGATTCTGCTCACTACGCGTTCTGGAACCAGACCAAGAATGCTGACAACACCGACAACAACACAGCGTGCATGGCGTGTCACACGCATACGCATCTGAACATCACGTGGACGCGGATTGAAGGTCTGATAATCGATGCCGACCACACGGATGCAACCGCGATCGGCGCTGATGCGTGGAATGTGTCAGTCGAGGTAGACGATACCCCACATACGTCGCGTGTCCTGTATAATAATACTGGCAACGCCACGTACATGCAGTGGAATGGCACTGGTTGGGAGTACTGGAATTGGACCAGTAACGAATGGGACTAGGACTATGACCATTGATTGACCCACCCCCGGGTCAATTCTCTTTTCTTTTTTTTCACATCACCGATTATCGCTGCCGCCTTACAGACCTCTTCGATGCTACATATCGCAGCACAGCCCCCACCACTATCCACGCGCCAAATCCAGGACTCGGATCCGGATCCGGCACATCCCGCGGCGTGGATGTGGCACTGGAAGCAGGCGCATCCGGTGCTGGCGTCATGTCGAGTGACGGCGCAGGCTCTGGCAGATCCGGATCGCGGCACTGGCGCACGTAGAAGAAGACGAGATCCTTCTGCGACCCGACATATATGTGGTCGATGGTCATATTGAATATCTCACCTTCTTCCGGATAAACAAGGTTGTCTTCCGCTTCAAATATCCCGTAACTTACAGATGTTCCATTTTGCAGCAATTCGATCCATGCTCTCTCTCCTTTCGAATCCACACCCTTGATAACAACCGAATACCCCTGATAGAACGCGCGCTGCTCGCCGTTTGCAAGCGCATAACCCTCGCCATCGATCAGTATCTGCGTCTCGTTGCTGCCGGTGCTGGCGTCCATGCAATCCGCGGGATAAGCAAGCAGGATCAGTGAGAATAAAAGCAGTATCCGGCTAACCGGTGACATCCGTCCCATCCCTATTCTCCTCCCAGAAAATCGCGATCAGTTCATTCATGCAGGCGACTGCAACCGGAGTCCCGCCTCTGGTGCCGGTGCACGTGATCGAGGAGACGTCCATGCTGTGCAGCAGCTCCTTCGATTCGGAAGCGTTCACAAAGCCGACCGGAGTCCCAACAACGAGTGCGGGGCTGATACCGCTTTCTATCAACTCGCAGACCAGAAGCGCTGCTGACGGCGCATTCCCGATCACCACTATCGCACCATCCAGATCGTGCCCCAGTGCCTTAAATCCTGCTGAAGTCCTGGTGATGCCGTATTCGGCAACAAGTTTCTCGCCAGCAGCGATATCAAGCACGCAGGTTACCGGACAGTCGTGCCCCACCTTCGTGATGCCCACAGAGACCATCCTGATATCGGTGTAAATGTCCCTGTTCTGTCCGATCGCATCGATTCCTGCGCGGATGGGATCGTTCTTGAATTGAAGCAGGCCTGCAAATTCCGGATCGCCGGTTGCGATCACGCAGCGCTGCCGTATCCGGTCCTCGTATCCGGAATCGCCAACGATCCTTCTTGCTATGTTGCGGCTTTTCGATGAGATCTCCCTTGCTTCCGGGGTGCGTGCTCCAAGATCGGACGTTTCAGGCATGTTCACTTATTTTGGAGTTTGAGTCCCATAATATTTCCCCCGATGCCCGGCGCCTCGTATCCCGCCGACTCATAAGCGGCAGCGCCGATCCCTATCACCCCATCACAGCGATCTCGGTTGCATGGCGCCAAGAACATCCCCGGAATCGTACTTAAGCGCGATCCTGCGGCTTCTGCCGTGCACACCCTCTGTCGCGATCTCTGCATCGATCAGCCGTAGCGTTGCGAGTTTGTGGAGCATCGCATGAAACCTCGTGTATCCAAGCCCTGTCGACTCGTGAAAGGCGGCATACAGATCGCCGGCTGTCTGCTCCGTCTCCACCATCTTTTTCTCCTCCCCCTCCCCTTTCTCCCCCTCCTGCCCCTTCGCCACAGCCCTCATGGCAAGGATCGCAAGGATCGCCTGTTCGCCACTGCCAAGCGATGCGATCATGCGCGAGAGATGGAGCATACGGGATTTTTTGTACGCCAACCGCACATCGTCTTCCGATATGCTCGTGCTTGCCCGCTCTTCGGCATTGAGCGCGGATCGCTTGAGAAGGTCTATCCCAACCCTGAGATCGCCGGCTTCTGACGTGTAATCGACGATAACATCGAGAACATCCTGAGAGAGCACGCCTGGGTAGAATCCCAGCTTTGCCCGATCAGAGAGGATGCCCTTTAGCTCATCCCACGCATACCTCGGGAACAGGATCTCTTCTGGCAGGAAGATCGAGCCGACCTTCGGGTCGAAGACATAACTCAAACTGTCATCGCTTAAGATCGCGATTACGCCGATCTTCGTACCCGGGTGTGTCTCGTGAGCGCGCAACAGCGAATAAAGTACATTATCCGCCTCTTTTTCGTGGAATAAATAATTTATATCATCGAGAGCCACGATCAGGATCTTTTCATTCTGGACAAGGTGCTTTGCAATCTCATCGAGTATTTTTTTAAACGATACCCCTGAAGTCGGCGGCGCATGTCCGATCAATCTCTGGAAGATCTGTGAAAATATCGTGTATCTGGTCTGGCTCGCCTGGCAGTTGACATGCGCAGTGATCACGCCGGGTGCATGTTCGTCAAGTTCCTCAAACGCCTTCCTTACTGCAGTGGTCTTCCCGGTGCCAGGCGGACCCACACAGAGTATGTTAAGCGGGCGCATCCCCCGGAGCGCCGGACGCACTCCGAAGATGAGCGATCTCTGCTGCGAGTCCCGGTGTACAAAATGCTCAGGGACGTGATCGAATTCGAAGAGTTCTCCCCGCCTGAACAGGGTTTGATCCCACAACAGGGTTTTTCCTGGCATGGGATGTTATTTCTGTCGGCTGTTAATTATGGGTTTCCCTGGCAACCCATAAGGTTACGACATCGATTATGAAGTTCTACAGCATCATCTTCTGACTCTTCTGCCGTATCACCGCATCTTCTTAAGCAGCGCGCTGATATCCTCATGAAATCCAAGTTCGCCGCCCTCGACAACGGTCTTCTTGATGCCCTTATGCCCTTTGCGCGGCGGATGCAGTCTGAAGACCGGCTTTAGTTTCGGGATGTCCGAGAGCTTTGCATCGCCGCTGCAGACCTTCTCTGCAAAGTCAGATACGGGGCCGAGTTCGCATTCGTCCATATACTCCTGCGTGAGTCTTTCTCCGCCTTCGATCCGACCTCTAAGCGATAATAGGGTTGTAAGCGATTCTGCGTCCGTAGTTCCCCATGCGATATAGTCCTTCGTCTTCTGGACCATTCCCTTGTAATGTGGGGTCTCCCCTATGACTACGCAGTGGTTGACGCTGTGCAACCGGAGCATCTTTAAGGTGTCCTGTATCTCAGGGCGCACCCGCACATCTCCGCGAAGCCTGACGACTGCGTACATCATCTACCCCCTGTGCGCATCGTGTTGGTCTGTTTAAGCGCCGTGTACGTCGCCTTTGCAAAGTTAAGCGTGGTTCTGGTAAGCCCCCATGTCCGGGTCCAGACATCCTTGATGCCAGCCATCTCGAGAACCTTCTTTGCAGTCGATCCTGATGCGATTCCAAGTCCTCTGGGTGCAGGTTTCAGTTCGATGCCGACGCTGCCGGCTCTTCCGACAACCTGGAACGGCACCGAATGCAGACCATCACAGCCGCACTCCCATGACCCGCAGCCACGTTTGATCCCGGTCAGATGCAGTTTCGCATTGGCGATCGACTTGCGTATCGCAGGTCCTGCCTGCCTGTCCCTGCCCTGTCCGAATCCGATGTACCCATCCTTGTTCCCGACGATCGATACAGCCCTGAACTTGACTCTTCGCCCTGAGTCAGTCATCCGCTGCACCATATTCACATCCAGCACCTCCTCCTCAAGATCAGGAAGCAGTACCTCGATGATCTCTACTTCCCTGAGTGGAAGCCCCGAGTTTAAGACCGCGTCGATGTCGGTGAGCTTGCCCTCGCGGACAAGGACGCCTAATTGGGTCTGTGGTATCCATTCTCCGTCCATTTATGCACCTCCGAATTCAGATGTGATCTGTGCCTTCGTCGCCTCAAAGATCGCTGGCAGGTCAACGTCCCTGTAAGCAGCCACCAATTCTCCGCGGATCCGCTCATCGGACGGGAATATCACCGGATCGTGTGGGATGTCCATGCCTGCATCGACCGCGCCACGAAGCGCTGCATACACCCGCGATCCGGGGGTGGACGCCTGAAGGCCCATATCGAGCACGCCCTCTGTAAATCCTTTGCTGATGGTGCGATACCCGAACAATAGTCCGGCAAGGTATGCTGCAGTGGTATTTCCTGTTGATCCTGAATATCCGTACTTCCCAAGTTCAATCGATGTAGCAGATGAGAGGATCATATCGCCCTCTCTTTCTGGGATTGCGAGTTGTAGTCTGATGTGCCGTGCGCTTCTGCGCACCACCATACGTGGCTTCTTTGATAACAGCAGCCTAAGGCGCCTGTGATAATTTGTTCTGCCTTCTCTGCGCCGTCTGAATGGTACCCGGTATCTCGGTCCGGTCGCCATCTACTGCTCCTCCAATTTTATCATCATATCTTGCCCTCTGTAGTCTGTGATTGCATAAAGGTTTCGTCATCATTATATGCGATGAGTGCAGATACAACATTGGAGTGGTCTTAATGAAACCGGGTAGACTGATACTAATCACTATGGTGCTGGTAGTAATATTGGCAGGTACGGCAAGCGCGCATACGTATGATCCTGATAAGAAGAACGACTGGAAGGTGAACAATGTCGAAGAGAATGAGATGGTATGGGGAAATACGATAGAGGTTGATGCCAAAGGACTGAACACCACCTACACGATCGAGTTAAACGATTTCAATGTCAAAGTAAGTGAAATCGATCTTGATGAGATCGAGCGTATAAAAAAGATCAAAACAAATAATCCCAATGCGACATATGAGTGCGGGGATTGCAGCGAGAGCCAGTATGTCGATCTGATCGAGTATTCCGGAAAAACGGCCAACCTCAGAATTTATGATGGTTACGAACTCGTCGGAAGCTTCCCGTTCAGGGCGGATGCATCCGCTCTTGAGAAGGATGGCATCTTCAGCATAAAGGAGAGTTCGTGGGACACAGGTGGCACGATCTGGAACTACAACAACGATTTCTTTGTTGCCGTGAGCAAGATCACATGTGAGTTTGCAGATGAAGACTGTTTCTGCACCGATCCAAAAAGTGAGAAAGCAACCATCAGGTACCTCGTCAGGAAACCGGCAGAGTTCGAGGCGGATATAACGACGATTGTTCCGGGCGGTGAGGAAGAGGAAGAGATGTTAGAATTCAGATCAAACTCGGTCTTTAAGGCAGAGATCGAACTGAGTAACAACGAGATGCGCGCATACCACCTGAATGCATGGTTCTCTGTGAAGCCAACAGAGACAATCGATGGGGAATATCCACCAGATTGCGAGATGGTGAGGGCGTATCGCGGCACCGATGAAGATATGATCAATCGAACTACAGAACTTCCAATAAATATACGCAGCGGTGATCCATGCATCGGTGAAAGAGATGACTGGTTCGAGGGGGATGCTGATATGGTGATGGATGAGAAGGTGGGCAAGGATGAACTCACCTATACCGTCTATTTCAAGACCCCATCGATACCGGAACGGACGGAATACGCTGTATGGGTGAACCTCACTTATGAAGACCTGAAAGGAAAAACACGCCAGTTCACAGACAACTCGACAACCATCGAGATCCTTCCGGTACTCGAGGTGAAGAAGGCGATCGGGACTGGTGATTATGCGATCGTCGCAGAGGAGGCGGCAGAGGCGTACACCTCCGAGGTCACTTATGTGATACACGAGAATTACGAACCGTACGTCTTCCTTACGGTGATAAACTGGGGCGATTACGAGATTCCATCGATAAGACTCTCGGATGTCCCGAACGGCACGTGGCATAGAACTGCAACCACCGATTTTGATAAATGGAAGTGCGCGCTTCCTGCAGATATGCTCAGAATCCCTGAGATTGGGCAGGACCAGTGGGACTGGGACTTTTCGCTTGAACCTGGTAAGGTGATGACGTGCGCATACCCTGTGAGTCTCCTGAAGCCTGGAACCTACAAACTCGGGAACGCTGCCGTTAACTGGACAGAGAACGGATATGAGTACGGCGTGATTTCATACTCGCAGCAGGTCAAGGTGCATGGTCCGTATATCGTAGTGACAAAGACGGTAGATCCAACCATTGTAGAGCAGAACGAGACTGCGAAGATCGTTGTGCGCGTGAAAAATGACGGAGATAGACCTGCATCTGTTAAGATTGCCGATCAGATTCCGATGGAGTCTGAACTGGTCGGAGCGATACCGGTGCGCGGCATCACCATCAATGAAGACAGTGGCGTATTCTCTGTGACAAGGGTACTCGAATCCGGAGCAGAGGAGTTATTCGAATACGAGATCGATCCGAACCAGACTGTAATGCTCCCTCCCGCGGTGGTCGAGTTCGTTGATCTCACGCAATACGCGGCGATGAGCGTCTCTGAGATGCCGATACTGGTGGTGAATGGAACCGAGCCGATCGGAGCCGCCGCTGAAAAGATCAAGGCTGAATCGGAAAAGACAGCGGCAGCATCTGTTGGTGCTGGTGCGGGCGGGTCTGGCGTGGCTGTTGAGACCGCAGAAACTCCTGTGCGCAGGGAGCCCGGGTTTGCCGGAATTCTTGCGATCCTTGCGTGTCTGGCGGCTGTGCTGATCAGCAAGCGCATGAGGAAGGAGTAAGTCTGGAAACCGGGACATGCATGATATTGTGCAAAGTTTCTTGATATGTGATCTTGCACAATAGGATGTCATGCCCCAGAATAAACTCGGCGGAGCGCACACCACCATAATCGGCGGCAGAACCGGAAGGAAGGC
>JAUWGA010000033.1 GCA_030606635.1 Methanosarcinales archaeon | reverse complement strand
GCAAGCCAGAGATTGATCAACACACCAAAACGCCCGATCTCCCCGAGCCCGACCCCTGCGAAAGAGCCGCTCATTCCGACAAGCTGCGTAAAAGCCAGCGCCAGCAGAACATTCATGAGCGGACCTGCAGCACCGATGCGCCCGATCTGCTCTCTTGTGGCATGGTTACCATATATCTGCACAGCGCCCGGCGCTGCAAACAGCGCGCCAATCATATAGGCAAGTCCAACCGCGAACATCAGCATGGAAGAGCTCATCCGGAACTCTGCCCACATGTTATACCGCTGTGCAACGACCTTGTGCGCGAGTTCGTGCAGTAGGAACGATACTCCAACCGTGAGGAGTGATAAAATGAAATTATGGATCACGAGTCCTCCGAGAGGGTTAGATCGGGCCGTACCCGACAATACAAGCGCGAACGCATACGATATCGCGATCCACGCAATTGCGAGGTGCTGCATCTCGGTGCTGCTGGTTCGGATGTGAGCCCTCTGTCTCGGCGCCGGGGTCCCGATAGTGTAGATTCGCGAGTCCATTTCTGGCATAATATCTTCTGGTCAGGTCTGATACTTTAATGGTTTCTTTTATAGGGGGGTCCCCAAGTTACACTGGTGCGCATACCGGATCCGAACACCCGCGCAAAGATCCATCCCGAATGGTCAGATAACCTTTAAGAACATATAGGCACAACTGATGATGCGAGTCCCGATGTGGTAGCGGATATCCTTAGGGCTTGCGGAGCCTTAGACCCGGGTTCGAGTCCCGGCCGGGACGCTCATACGGAGAATAAAACATGAAATGGCAAGGAGCTTCAAAATGCAAGGAAAGCGGCGGAAGGATCGTGAGATCTCGTGGAAAACGAAAGTTCGAGATCGGGCGCGAACCTGCTGACACACACCTCGCATCGGTGCGCAGTAAGAAGATGCGCACCTTTGGCGGAAACGAGAAGATACGTCTCTTACGGTGCGATATAGCGAACGTGACCAATCCAGCAGATAACACAACCCAGAAATGCACGATCGAGACCGTCGAGGGAAACCCGGCAAATCAATACTATACCCGGCGGAATATCATCACAAAAGGAGCGATCATCAAGACAAATTTGGGCTCGGCGCAGGTGACCAACCGGCCAGGACAGGAAGGAGTCGTCAACGCTGTGTTGGTATGAACACAGCAGGAAACCCTTAATATGCATGAATGCATTGAGTCACTGGTGCACCACAACGATACTCCAGTCCTCCAGATTCCCACTATGATTAGCTTTGGAAGGGCTCGTAGCTCAGCTAGGCAGAGCACCGGGCTTTTAACGCCTGCGGCGTTGCTGCTGCGTGCAGAAACCCGATGGCCGAGGGTTCAAATCCCTTCGAGCCCGTTAATGTCCTGTCCTTCGGACAGTGGCATCGATGTATCCTGTAGGGGTGCATTAATGCCCCGCCCTGCTGGCGGTGGCATCGATGAAAATCGCTTCTGGCGATTTCCATTACGACACGATTCCGTGGAGGGGTTCAGATAGAATTCGACATATCCAGCCACATGATGGTTCCGAGACATCGGATACTTGATGCTGATGAGGCAGAGGACGTATTGAGCAGATACGGCATCGAAAAGGAGAAACTGTCCAAGATCAAGACGGTTGATCCGGCAGTCAAGGAGATCGGTGCAGACGCTGGCGATGTCGTGGAAATTACGAGAGATAGCGAAACTGCTGGCGAATTTGTGTTTTATCGCCTTGTAATCGAATGAGGGAAGAATGTTAGACCGAAAAAAACTATCCCGCGCATATTTTACCAAGAACAAGATTGTGCAGCACCAGATCGACTCGTTCAATGAATTCATAGATCATGGTCTCCAGAAGGTCGTTGACGAGATGGGTGTCATCGAAACCGAGGTCGGTGACGCCAGCAGCGGTACAAAAACATACGTCCGTCTCGAGACGGTCTCGGTTGGACATCCGGTGGTCAAGGAAGCAGACGGTGCTGTCGATCGGTTGTTCCCATCCGATGCGCGGCTGCGCAATCTCACATATTCAGCACCGATTAATCTCACGATGACCGTCGTACAGGACGGGGTTGAGAGTGATCCGAAGAGCGTGGAGATCGGAGTCACTCCGATCATGCTGCGGTCAAAGGCATGTAACCTATACGGGCTGACCGATGCGGAAATACGGTCGCATGGCGAAGATCCGCTCGATCCTGGCGGATATTTCATCACAAACGGCACCGAACGGGTGATCATGACGCTTGAGGATCTTGCGCCGAACAAGATTATGACCGAGATAGACCACAGGTACGGGGACCAGGTCGAGATTGCGAAAGTGTTTTCGGAACGGTATGGCTACCGGGCACTGACCGTTGTCGAGCGCGGGCGCAAATCGATACTTGAAGTATCGTTCCCGTCGCTTCCCGGGCGCATCAATTTCGTCGTACTCGCCCGTGCACTCGGGCTTGAGACTGACAAGGATCTCGTGGATGCGGTATCGGATGATCCTGATATCAGGGAGTTTATGAAGGAGAATCTTGAAGAGGCGGTTAACTTGGGAGTGTTTACGCAGGAGAATGCGCTTGAGGAACTCGGAAGCGTCGTTGCGACAAGGCAGGCAAGGGAGTACCAGACACGGAGGATCGGCTACGTCCTTGACCGATACCTGCTTCCGCATCTCGGCAACGCGGAAGCGGATCGGATGGTAAAAGCTCATTATCTGGCAAGAATGGCTGAGGCATGTTTTGAACTGGCTACCGGCCGGAGAAACGTGGACGATAAAGATCATTACGCAAACAAGCGGCTGAAACTCGCAGGAAATCTGATGGAAGACCTCTTCCGGGTTTCATTCAACCGGCTTGCACGAGACATCAAGTACCAGATCGAGCGTGCGAGCATGAGAAAACGAGAATTAAACATCATGACCGTGATACGCCCGGACGTGCTCACACAGCGCATCGTTTACCCGCTTGCAACTGGAAACTGGGTTGGCGGGCGCACAGGTGTTGCGCAGTTGCTCGACCGCACCGATCAGATATCCTCATTGTCCCACCTGCGGAGGGTAATATCGCCATTGTCGCGAACGCAGCCGCATTTCGAGGCAAGGGACCTGCATCCGACACAGTGGGGCAGATTGTGCCCATCCGAGACTCCGGAAGGTCCAAACTGTGGTCTTGTGAAGAACTTCGCCCAGATGGTGGAGTTATCCACAGGAATCGAGGATACCGAGACGATCAGGAACGAATTGCATGCGTATGGCGTCAGTGCAGTATGAGAGATAAGAGGTATGACCGATGACAGGCAAGGTATTTTTAAACGGTGAACTGGTCGGCACCCATGAAAGTCCGGCAGAACTGGTTCGAAAGATCAGGAGGGGGCGGAGGCAGGGCACGATCGGGGGCCAACTCAATGTTTCGCTCCAGGGGCATGATGTGCTCATCAATACCGATATGGGTAGAGCCCGTCGTCCCCTAATCATTGTTGCGGGTGGCAAGGCGCTGGTCACTGAAGACCATATCATAAAACTCGAACAGAACAGTATTACGTTTGACGATCTCGTATCAGAGGGCGCAATCGAGTATCTCGATGCCGAGGAAGAGGAGGACGCGTTAATTGCGGTCAATGAAGAGGATATCACGCCGGAACATACTCACATCGAGATCGATCCGGCATTGATCCTTGGAATATGCACGGGCATGGTCCCATTCCCTGAGCACAATGCGTCCCCGAGGAACACGATGGGCGCTGCAATGGTTAAGCAGTGCATCGGTATTTCGGCATCGAACCTCAAAATGAGACCTGACACTCGCGGGCACATACTCCATTATCCACAGCGTGCGCTCGTGAACACCGCAACATCACGCGCAATCGGCGCAGATAGCAGACCTGCAGGTCAGAACTTCGTCGTTGCAGTGCTATCGTTTGAAGGTTACAACATCGAGGATGCGCTCGTGGTGAACAAGGGCTCAATCGAGCGCGGTCTCGGGCGCAGCCACTTCTTCAGGACGCTTGAGGCAGAGGAGCAGCGGTATCCTGGTGGACAGGAGGATCGGTTCGAGATCCCCGACGCCGAGGTCAGGGGTGCAAGAGGAGATGAGGCGTATGCGCATCTGGACTCTGATGGCCTGATCAATCCGGAGACTTATATTCGTCCCGGAGACGTCCTCGTCGGGAAAACATCCCCTCCAAGATTTATCGAGGAGCCCACCGGACTTGCCCCGCAGGAGCGCCGTGAGAACTCGGTTACCATGCGGTCAAACGAGAAAGGGGTCGTTGATACGGTCATTATGACCGAGTCGTACGGAACCCGCCTTGCACGGGTGAAGGTCAGGGACCAGCGGATACCGGAGATCGGAGACAAATTTGCGTCCCGGCACGGGCAGAAAGGAGTCATCGGATTGATTGTGCCTTACGAGGATATGCCATTTACAGAACAGGGGATCGTCCCTGATCTGGTCTTGAATCCGCACGCAATCCCGTCGAGGATGACGGTCGGTCATGTGCTCGAGATGATCGGCGGGAAGGTTGGCGCGCTTCAGGGAAGAGGGATCGATGCAGATGCATTCTCAGGCGAGACTGAGGAAGAATTGCGTGGTGCATTGGAGGCATGTGGTTTTGCAAGCACGGGAAAAGAGGTGATGTACGACGGCGTCACAGGCGCGCAGATCCAGGCGGACATATTCATCGGAGCCATTCTATACCAGAAACTCCACCACATGGTTGCGTCCAAGATCCATGCAAGATCAAGAGGACCTGTCCAGGTCCTGACACGCCAGCCGACTGAGGGGCGTGCACGAGAAGGCGGTCTCAGGTTCGGAGAGATGGAGCGGGACGTGCTTATCGGGCACGGCGCAGCGCTCTCCTTAAAGGAACGTTTGCTCGATGAATCGGACAAGGTGAGCGAACTGGTCTGTGGACACTGCGGGATGATCGCCACGTTCGATCGGCGGAAGAATATCGCATTCTGCACCAACTGCGGCGCCGAAACCGATATCTATCCGGTCGAGATGAGTTACGCGTTCAAACTGCTCCTCGATGAGATCAAATCGCTCGGTGTTGCGCCGAGACTCGAACTGGTGGACGCGGCGTAAGTTATTCTATTGCAGGGTTAGTGGGTTATGGGATCTCATCAAACACGAGATTATCCCACTTCCTCACCCCGATAACGACCTCAAACTCAACCGGCGTCAGCACAGGCACAGGAAACACAGCAGTATTGTCGATTGCGATCCGCGGGCATGCCGTGTTCACAAACGCGTCCACACGAAACGGCGCCAGCGCTTCCGGCGTGATCATATCAGCAAACAGGATGTGCGCGTCCAGACCATGCTCTTCTGCCTTGCAACGCAACTCAAACGCGAGATCCTTCCTGCACTGCCCGATCTTGGTGGAGACGAGAATCCCGAATGACTGCGCATCAAGCGACCGCTCGATTGCAGCGCAGCGCTTGCGAAGCACCTTATCGACATCAGGCTTTCTGATCTCGTTTATCTCCGGATCCGCAATCCAGACCGGCTTCTTGGTCGTAAGCGAGACCCCGAGCGCATGAAAGTCGCCTGTGCCGATATACAGGTACTCATCGCAATCAGGAACCGCAGAGAAGTTGCACCCGAGCACGAGTCCTGGATGTGCGATGCGCGCATCGCCGCTACTGATAACGCCCCGGATGCCATGATCCGCAAGATACCGCTTCACATCAGGAAGTTTATGCACGAACTGAGCCGTCGAGACAAGCCCGACACGAGCCCCGACCACATCAATCGCTTTTGTTAGCACTGGAAGAAGATCGATGCTGGATTCTGCCTCGACAAAGATTACGTTCTCTGCCTGTATGTTCGGTATCTCTGCATGTCCGAACTGGAACAAGAGATCCACCGACTCGAGAAGTCCGGTATCGATGTCGCACGCGCCGAAGCAGGAGTTTGCAGATATGACAACCCTTGAACCTGTACGCTCTTCAATTTCCTCTGATACCTTGATCGCTTTCCGCTTGAAACCGTCCGGAAACTGGAGTCCTATAGTTTCAGCACGTCTTCTTCTGATTGTGTCGATGATGTGGTCCAGACCGAAGTCGTACACATCATCAATCATACTTGCTTTGGCAGGAAGTACTTCTTGATCAGCGTATCGCATTGTGAACAGGTGATCATGAGCCAGTCGCCGACCATCTGCCGGTTGAAATGCTCAAAGATCGATGCCCCGCAGTTCGGGCATGAATAATATTCTTTGAAATAATAATTATAAAATGTCGGATTATCCTGCAACCAATCGAGAACCGATAACATGCGCTCGAGATACCGCTGCTCTGGTCCTGCCTCGTCTTCCATCGCGGTCTCAAGTCGCTCTTTCACATCCCTGAAATACCTCTTCGACTTCTCCCGTATCCTCTTATAATCTGTCACATAATCAATAGTATCTTTTAAATATTTTGAATACATCTCGCCGCTTGCGCCAGTCCCTGTGCGCGTGATCGTCTTTATGAAGTACTCACTCATCAGGTCCTCCATCAGATCGAAGCACTCTGTGCAGATATCGTAGCCCTCATAATGCGTCGAATCCAGTTCACCATGACAGATAGTGCACGCCTTTCGTTCCATGAGAGATAGGTAAACTTATACGAATTTAAAGGTATGTCCGGTTATGGTGATGCTTGTGGCGTGTGGCATCAGGTTTCATCGGATCGCATCTCTGTGATTGGGCTTGGAGACTAGGGTGAGGGGTGATCAGGTGGTTTAGATAGAGTCCCTGATATCGCACAGTCTTGAGAGATCGCTGTACCGGTACGTAAAGAGCATCGTCAGCGTGACAAGACTCCTCTTCGTGATCGAAATTCCGAGATAATGCCCCTCTGACGAGTTTTCCTCCTGAAATCGCTCTATCGATCTGGTATCGATCGCGTTAGCATCCTTCATGTACCACGACGGAACCCTGAAGAGCACCGTACTCTTCCGGGCGATCTTGGTATCCGCGTTCATGGACATCTTCTCGATAGCGACGCCGATCATCGACGGCACATCGACCGACTTGTGTCCCCCTACCGGGATGAAATAGTGGAGCAGGTCCTTTGATAGGATGCTTGCACGCCCAAAGACTGAGAAACCGCCGCCTGAGAGGGACATATCCGATATAATGTCCCTGACGCCGATGCTTGTTGCCGTGGAGGTCTTCGGATCGGACCCTGAAAGGATGTCTGAGACGACGACAGCCGCGTACTGGTTGTATAGCGGGTACATGCTCTCGATGTTATCGGTGTACGCGATGCGCTGGTTGTCCATCAGGAGGAACGCATCGGTGTATTTCCTGAGACCTTCGATTGCGTAACAGACGTTTCCGTACCGGGCATGCATATCAGCGGCAGTAGGGGACGGCAGCACGCCAAAGACCATTATAGGTACGTCAAGGTCGCTTAATGTACGCGCAATTGCCGGGGATATCCCGCTACCAGTGACTCCGCCGAGACCGAGAAAGATGATCGCAGCGTCAACGCCTCCGATCTGCTTATTCAGCAGTTCGAGCAGTACAGCGTCATACGAATCCATCGCAGATGCAGATGCGGCAGTGTCTTTGAAATCGCTTCTCCCGACAACCTCGTCGCCTGACCCGAAAAATCCCTTGTCGGTCAGCAGATACTGCTCTTTATTCTTGATGTGCTTGAACGGAACCTTCGGATTTATCGCAATCCTCGGGTTCTTTCCTGCCCCACGCTCACAAATGTCATCCAGCAGTGCACTTCCAGCATTTCCTGCACCGATCAGTAGAACTGCCATACACAACAGATCAACCGCAATGCATATATGATTTTTCGTAGTTAATGTATTATGGTTCGAGTGATCCATCTGGTTACGGCAATCCTGATCCTCTCAGCACTTGCGATGCCGGCTCTCGGGGATGACGCTATAAAGCGGGAACTCGTGGAGCAGGTAAGCGAGGTCAAACTGCCGGTTCTTGCGCGGTATCAGGAACTAAGTCTCATGCACAGGCAGATCCTGATCACACTCCAGACCCTGCCTTCGGACCAGATCACCGGAAATACCAGGGAATGGGTGAATATCGCGGCAGGCAACAACGGCATTCTCAAGAAGTTCAATAACATCAATGATCTTGCATCGAAGGGCGATCCCCAGTCGCACAAGACCGCGCTTACCGATGCCACCCGGTTAAAATCCGATATAAACTCACTCGACGGGTATGCACAGGCAAAAGATAACTTCATCACGAGCTATCCGAAGACCGCACTGTCGCACTTCTTTGCTGATCAGGGGGAGTATTTTGAGGCGCTGGCTGAGACCGAGATCGATACGCGCATGGAGATCGATTATTTGAGCCACGCGCTCACCGCATATAAAGAGGCAGAGGATATCACAAAGACGACCTATATCGACCTGAAGGTCAAGAAACTGAAATCCGAGTACCAGTTTGATATGGAGATCGTGAATACGTCGTCGCAGATCGGTGAGGCGAAATTTGAGGAGGCGTCGTACGGATTCAATCACACCAGTAACCCGGTAGCTGTTGCAACCGGCATCCTCTCAGCACGAACTGCAAAAAGGGAACTGACAACGGTTTATGAGTTGTATCTGAAGCACGGCGACGAGAGAGCCGTGCAGATCGATGAGCAACTCCTCGAGATCGATCAGATCCACACAGAACTCGTCGATCTCTTCCTGAAATACGCTTCTGTCTTTGTGGTATTCTTTATCGTGGTGCTGGTCGGTGTGCTCAGCCTGATGTTTAAATGGACTCATGCTGTCGATGATACGCTGCTCGGGGACGAGGTGATCCAGTGAGGAAGGTTGTACTGTTGTTTCTGGTATTTTTCATGCTCATGGGGACTGCACATGCAGGTCTGACTGTGACTGACGGTTCATGCACGATCAAAGATCTAGAGGGAAGCGCGACCGTGACGCTCACCCTGAAAAATACAGGGGACGAGTCCATACGGGTGCAGGCACCTATGCTCCCATCACCAAGAGAAGGCATCACTCTGAGCATACTGGATAGGTATCCCATAACCATCCCCGAGAACGAGTCGAAGACTGTCCGGATCAAGGTGCAGATCACAAAAATTGTTAGCAAGGGGGTGTATAATGCAACCGCCTCCTTTGACTATCTCGACACACTTAGAAAGGCGGCCATCACCATCGATGTCGACCGCCAGGCTCCTGCGCATCTTGCACCGCTTCAGAACATCAACATAAAAGACCCGGTCGTCTTTAACAAGCCGCGAAAAGATATGGAGGCGACCGGTTTTAAGGTTGTTACGAAGTTTGGGATCATAAACGATGGCGACATGGCGATGACTGTGAAAAGCATTGCCGCTTACGGCACTCCAGAGGCCGGGATGACGTTTAAGGTGGACTATCCCACCAAGATCGATGAGCGGAGTGCGGGCACCGTCAACTTAACGATCATCATACCTGTGACAGCGCCGGAAGGTACGCACGAGGGTAAACTGCGCATCGATGCAGGGAAAGCAGGATCGCAGACGATCACGGTTAAGGTGACGGTCGAACACGCGGTCAAGTTTGAGATGTCTCCTTATGATCCCAACTTCGGAAGAGTCGATCTGCTGAAATCCGTACCTCTGGAGATATTGCTCAGTGAGACACTCGGGTACAAGGATGTCACCGCTGTCAAGATCCAGCGCAAGACAACTACTGTTGCGGATGGGAAGGATGACTGGATGGCGGTCAATCTGCCAGCATCGATCATACAGAAAGGAAAAACGGTTCCGCTCACGTTCACGCTCCGGTTCCGGGGAGAGACGATCGTTGGAAGGACATATACATGGCAGTACTTCCTCTCCCACAGTGTAGGGAACGAGACGATCACCTTGAAGGCGACCGCGATGCCGATCGATATCGAGGGGACGAAGAGTGCGCTTGCCACTATGAAGGCGTCCGGAAATCCTGAGATCTCGAAGATCGCAGGTGAGACGTTTAATATGCTCTCGTCAAGCGGTGCGGGCAGCGCAGATGCGTGGGCATCGGTTACGACCATTGCACAGAGTTCGGTCACATTTCTCGACGCGATGGACCGTGCCGTCGAGGATGTGGATAGGGGCAATCACGAGGATGCGCTTGATGACCTTCTCGTCGCAAGGATCGCTGTTGCGACGATGTACCGGAGTGCGAAGACGCAAGCACAGACCAACATCTACACCGCCTCGAACAAATTCCTGAAAAGCACATTGCAGGGGGAGTCTGCATACTTCGAGAAGATGGCCCGGGATGCAGAGGACGACCGCACAAGGATCGTCGCGTACAGGCACAGCGCAACCGCCTATGAACTGTTAAACGACCCCGGAAGAAGCGAAAAGGCAAGCAATAGGGCAGAAGAGTCGATCTCATCGTATAACCAGCGGATCGAGAGCGCAAACGACCATTATGTGAACGCTGATGATGCGATCAGGCGTGCATCCGATGACCTGTACCGGTGGGGCGATTGCGTTGTGCTGGTCAACCCGTTCGTTTACGATTCTACCTCATACCGGTACAAGTTTGCGATAAACGAGACAGAGACCTCCGCAGGGGAGTACATGGCAGCAGGCGAGTTTGAACTCTCTGATGAGAGTGCACTTCGTGCAGAGGAACTCCATGACCAGTGGCTCTTCCTGCTGGGTCAGTTCCTGATGCTGATGATCGGGTACGTCATTCTCTTTGCCTGCGCTGTGCTCTGGTGCGTGCTCGCATTCATGGCATTCACCGCGGATTCGAGAGAAGAGGAGTTCGGGGACGTGGTGCTGCTGTCGTGATGTCGTAATGCCGTGATACCATGATCATCGGAATCGATCCAGGACTTGCGAAGACCGGCTTTGGCATAATCGACGATGCGGATGGCATCCGCTGCGTCAGGTACGGCATGATCACAACACCATCGGATGCGCAGCTTCAGACCCGCGTCCAGACGATATTTCACGAGATACGGGAGATTCTGGACACACATAAGCCAGATGAACTTGCGATTGAGCGGCTATTCTTTTCCAGAAATGTATCATCTGCAATCGAGGTGAGCCACGCACGCGGGGTTGTCCTGCTCGCGGCAGCCGAATGCGCAATCGAGGTCTTCGAATACACTCCGAACCAGATCAAGCAGGCGGTGACTGGGTCGGGGAGGGCTGACAAGAAGCAGATGCAGAAGATGGTTGGGATGCTGCTTGGAATTGGTGAAAAGATACCTGCCGATGCCGCTGATGCGCTCGCAGCCGCGATATGCCGTGCACACTTGGGGTGACATTTCCCCAGATCTTGGATTCGTTCCAACTGTTCCCGATTCTTTGCTGCAAATCAGAATCCCGTTTCCGGGTTATCGAAAATGAGAAGCTGTTGCGTGCATCATTGTTCCGACCGCCGGAAGGAATCGAAGAGTCGCTTACATCGTATCCTTATTGCCATGTCTATATTTGATAACTCGTACCTTTTCCAGTGTAATCAAACCATCGCTTACAACTTCATCGAGAAACGGCAGCAGTTTGTTGAGATTTTCTTCCGTATCGACCAGTTCAACAACAACAGGCAAATCTTCGGAAAGGCGCAGCAGCTTTGCCGTATGTACCCGACTCGCTGCTCCAAAACCCATTATTCCTCGGGTAACGGTTGCTCCGGCAAGATGTAACCCTCTCGCCGTAAGTACGATCTGTTCATAGAGCGGTTTTCCCTTGTAGCGATCCGCCTCTCCAATGAAAATTCTTAATAACAGTCCTTCTTCAGGCAATTTCATTGTATCACAACCTCCTGTCTATAAATATCATTAAATATTTTGAAGCGATGAAACCAGATATAACTAATGCGATGCCCAAAACATTGGTGATCAAAACATTCGCCAATGCGAGTTTAATTTCACCATCGCGGAATAAGTTGAAGGTCTCCAGACCATAAGTTGAAAACGTTGTGAACGAGCCAAGGATTCCGATAAACGCAAACGTCCGGAAATCGGAAGAGATGGTAGTTTTTTCAGATAATCCCCAAAGAATGCCGATCGCAAAAGCGCCGAGGAGATTTACGCATAAGGTACCCCATGGAAAACCACTGCCTATATATTTGTAAGCCACACCTGATAGGGCATATCTAAGTAGAGCGCCGATGGCACCCCCGATAGCGATGAATAAAAGCTTTGACATCGATTTTCTCCGTTTTCAGTCTGTTGGTAGGGCAAATTCCCGCACCTGCTTTTTTAATGATCTTTTCCGGGACGGGAAAATTGTGTGTAACTGATACACCCGATTTTTTTACCTTTTTGAGCTATAAATATTTTTCAGATGACTTAACAATGTCCTCTGGTGTCAGCCAGCCCCGCAAAAAACCACTCTTGTGCATACCAAAAGCGCATGGGAATCGATTATGCCATATTCCACAACCAGTATCACTGGCGAATCTTATCGTGGTGGCCATAATCCTCGATTATCACCAGCTTATTATAATCATCCACAGAAAATACAAGGACATAGCTTTTGTCGCCAATTCGCTACC
>JAUWGA010000117.1 GCA_030606635.1 Methanosarcinales archaeon | reverse complement strand
TGCCTTGATCACGGCAGGATCTCTCCTGATCCTCGGAAGCAACTATGGTTTATATCCATTTATTTACATAATAATTACACTTGCGGTGCTGCATCCATACAACGCCAGCACCGGTGCCGGCGAGAACCAGAAGCGCACATTACTGCTCGCTCTTGTTGAGGCATGTATGACAACGCTTGTGATCGGAATCGTTGCGATGCTTGCCAGCGGATCAGCGATACCGGTTTCGGATGATGTGGCAATCGTTGTGGTGAGTGCGTGTGGACTCGTAATCGCGGTCGTTGCATGGTACAGGCTGGTTAAATCTGATATCTATGAGATAAGGTGGACCGGATATTCACCTGCGGAGCATTGAATCATGTACGTGATAGTAGACCCGGACGTAAACGTCGCAATCGACCCTGCAAGCGGCATCGCAGCCGAGATGGATCCAAGCCTACCGATTGCGAATATTGCGGAGCTATCCGAAGGGATCGAAGAGATCGAACGCGCCGCAATCGATCTTGTGGATTCGCTGAATCCAGCCACAGTACCGTATCCGTCGTATCCGAATCGCGAGGGGATCTACCTGAACCTCGGAAAGGTCTCCAATGCTGTGATCGGTTTCATTCTCGGGCTTGCTGCGGTTGCAATCCTCTTGATCGTGATTCTCGCAGGAGGTCTATGAGATGGGTTGGCCCGCTGTATCAGGTGAGTTCACGGTCGGCGATGAGAAGAATCGGGTAGTACTGGTAACGCTTGGAAGCAGCATCGATGTAACCGGGGTAATCGACAAGATAGCAATCTCTGGCACCATGAAGACCGAGAACATCGGAATTGAGAAGGTGATCGCAAACATCATCTCAAATCCCTGTATCCGGTATCTCATCATCTGCGGAGCCGAGGTTCACGGACATCTTGCTGGTGATGCATTCCTTGCAATTCACAGGTCTGGAATCGATGAGAAGAACAGGATCGTCGGCGCATCCGGCGCAATCCCGTTCATCTCGAATCTGAGCTCAAAGGAGGTTGACAGGTTCAGGGAGCAGGTTGAGATCGTCGATCTGGTGAATGTTGAGGATCTGGGGCCGATTAAGCAGGCGATCGATGCCTGTGCTCCAAAGGACCCGTTTCCTGCAGAACCGATGGTCGTCACCCTTGGAAAGGCAGCACAAGCAGATGGGGGGAGTGATGCGATCCTGACGCCGGAAGCGGTCTCGATAGAGTCGAGACTGCGTAGCCTTGAGCAGGAAGTGAAGGATCTTGGTAAACTGAATAAATTTATGTCAGGCGTGGTATCCGGAATCTGGCAGGGGCTGACGTCTGGTTTTGTTGTCACATTGTTAATCTTTGCAATCAGGAGGTTTTTATGAGAGACGAAAAAGAAAAAGAGATGATCCCTGAGCTCCACGCACCGAATACACGGGAGATTGAGCGGATGACAAAGAGCATAAAACGGCGGGCACTCCTGATCGGCAGGGATCAGCGCACGTACTCAGGAATATACGGGACGAGGATCTATCTCGTGATCGGGTTTCTCTGTGCGTTGTTGCTGATGCTTGTTGGTGCGGGAGGATTCTGAGGAGGGTTTGTTATGGACTACGAGAAGATGATGAAACGGTTGGACCGGGCTGAGGAGAATATCGAGTTTGCTGGCGCAGAGATCATTCAGAGCAGGGGAACAATGATCGGACGGTGTATCGGGGTTACCCTGGGCGCTGTCGCTGCACTGATAATGGTGAGTCTTTTGGGGTGGTAACATGTTCAAATTCGCACGAAAACAGCAGGTAATCGAGATCGGAAATGTCACGATCGGCGGGCAGATCGGCGAGAACCCGACCGTAATCATTCCTACGATCTTCTATGACGGACAGAAGATCGTTGATGCCGGCGCCGGTACATTCGACGAAGAGAAAGCGGAATCGCTGATTGTAGAGGTTGAGGAAGCATGTGATGCCACAAACACCCCGTATATCTTCCAGGTGGTTGGCGTGACCCCTGATCTCATGATCAAAGGGCTCGACTTTGTGGCAGACCGTACAGATGCACCGCTCATTGTTGATTCAGCGGATCTTGAGGCGAGGCTTGGAGGACTTTCGCATGCAAGCGAGCAGTTCGGCAGCCGGACGATGTATAACGCTATAAACATGATGATCGAGAAGCCAGAGATCGATGCGCTCTCTGAATCACAGATAGAGGGCGTTGTCATCCTCGGCTTCAACATGCAGGACCCGTCAGTCAAGGCGCGGATCGATATGCTCGAAGACGGCGGCGGGTTTGTTGATAAAGGACTCCTCGAGATTGCAAAGGAGTGTGGCTTTGAGAAGATCCTGTACGATCCCGGAGTGCAGCCGTTCGGACAGGGCGCAGGATCATCATTCAGGTTGCTTTATGCAGTAAAGTCCTTGTACGGTCTTCCAACTGGCGTCGGAGCCCACAATGTCCCGTCATCATGGGCGTATCTCAAGAAACGTGACCCGGAGATCAGAAGGATCTGCGACATATCAGCAAATGCCATCGGCATCGTGATGGGCGCGAACTCGCTCTTCATAGGACCGATCGAGAGTGCGAAGTATGCCGCTCCTGTCGTTGCGATGGCTGACATTCTCACTGCCGATTCTGTAAATGACTTCGGAATCGAACACGCAGAGAAACACCCGTATCTGCTGGCTTGAAGGGGTGTGAGCATCATGGTAACCTTTGGAATCGAATTTCTGGCAAACGAACCAGCAGAAAAACTCTCAGAGATTGTGAGACTATCAGAGGAGAACGGATTATCCTACGCATGGATAACCGATCATTACAACAACAGGGACGCATTCTCACTTCTGACATACATCGCAGCAAGGACCGACTCCATAAAACTCGGACCCGGCGTCACAAACCCGTATACCAGAACCGCACCACAACTCGCATCAGCGATCGCAACCCTGCACGAGGTATCGGACGGACGTGCGGTTCTTGGCATAGGACCCGGCGATCGGACCACGTTTGAGAAGCTTGGTATCGAATGGATGCGCCCGGTCCGGACTGTCAGGGAGACTGTATCCATCATACGGCAACTGCTTGCCTGCAAAAAGGTCTCGTACAACGGGGAGATCTTCAAGACCAGGGAAGCGAAACTCGATTTTGCAACAGATCTGTCAGATCTACCCGATGTACCGGTTTATATCGGAGCGCAGGGTCCGAAGATGTTGCATCTTGCCGGAGAAGTTGGAGATGGAGTGCTCGTGAACGCATCGCACCCGCTTGACTTTGCAGAGGCGATACCTGCGCTGAAGGCAGGAGGTGCCGATCTTGCAACGTTTGACGTTGCTGCATATACGAGTTTTTCGATAGCAGATCGTAAGGACGATGCTATATCGGCTGCAAAGCCGGTTGTTGCCTTTATTGTTGCGGGATCGCCGCCCGGCGTACTTGAGCGCCACGAGATCCCGCCGGGCGATGTCGAAGCGGTGCGAAATGGTTTTAAGAAGAGTTTCAGTGACGCGATACACGCAGTCACAGGTGATATGATCGATGCATTCGCAATCTGCGGAACTCCTGCGGAGTGCATGGACCGAATCGAGGAACTCGTGAATGCAGGGGTCACGCAGGTCATTCCTGGCTCTCCGATCGGACCTGACCGGATACGCGCGATCAGGTTGATCGGAGAAGATATTATTCCTAACTGGAGGTAGAAAGATGAGTCTGATCGAAAAAACCGTAAACGATGCAATTGCAGCGCAGAACGCTGCAGTAGATGCAATAAGAATCCACCGATACGAGGATTTCTTGCTTGAACACGCGAGACCTTATGTAGAGGTCATAAGGAAGATGGAATGTGCGAGCGAGCAGTCAAAGGAGGCGATCGACCTCTACCAACAGTCATTGCTCCTCCATTACGACATCTTAACGTCGCTCACCGACACGGTAACGCCGCTTGATACTGCGTTTCTCGAGTGGCAGCAGACCCCGATCGTGCTTGAGATCATGTATGAACTCGATAGGGACTTTCGGGGCGCTGTCGAGACGTTCATCGAGACGATCGATGAAGCAGACGATATCATCGGGATCGAGGCAACACGGGTGCACAATGGCTTCTACGGGGTCATATCGGCAAGTGATTTTGCAGCGATCCCTGGAAGCGTCTTCAACGTCCTTGCCCGGATCATAGAAAGGGCGCCGATCGAGAAGAAATACAAGCAAACAATCCTTGCCGCAAAATCGTGGGGATTAAATGGAATCTACGTCTTCGGAGACACGTACACCAGAGTTCTTGGCAGCACTGGAAACGTCGCAGAGGCGATAGAAGAGGAGAAGAAGGCTCTGAAGTTGAACTGGGATAAGCCGGTTCAGTCGATGCTGCAGCTGATGGGCGAACTTGGTCACACATCGTATGATCGGTTCAGATACTTTGATCTGTATCGCGAGAAGTTCCGCGGATATGTCGAGAGCGCGTATGACTCCGGGGTGCACCCGGCAAATATCGTGATGCTCCCGACCCACGTTGGTGATATCGGTCACCACATCGGATCGTCATACTACAAGCTGTGCAGGGATGATATGTGCATGGCGATCCTTGAATCGGTCTCAAAGGTTGCAGAGAACACACTCAAAACTGCTCTATCCGAAGGCAAGATCAAAAACCCATTTGATGTAGGATATATCGCAACTGGCGCATGTGCGTCCGCGACAGCAGATATCCTTGCATGGGACGGGTTCACGCCCGATTATATCCAGGATATGATGCAGAAGCGATTCAGGAACTTCATTCTGACACACCCATTCGACAGATCGATGGTCGGCGAACTTCATGTCAATGACTTTCTGGACTTCATCACCAGAGGCGAGCGGGTGAACGCACCGAAACCAAGGGGAGACGGTGGGAAGGTTGCTGGTATACCTATCGATCTCTCACCTGTCAGGGATCATCCTGAACTCAAACATCCCGAGGCGTATGCGTATCCGTTCACAGCCATAACGGTGCGGGCAACCGCGCTTTTGCGGTTCATCGACCAGCCATGCCTGCTTGCTCCGGAACCTCCGAGCATCGCCGCGATGGTCAATGCGATAGCGCTTAATCCCGAGGTTGCGCTTGCGCCTGTGCAGATGTGTAAGAACTGCGCCACAAGCAGGTATCTGCCCGCGAAGTGCGATTACTGTATGTCGCCGAAGGTGAATTCGGTGCTGGGGTGAGATCTGAGCGCATCAGGATAATCAATCATCTACCGCGGTGTGGACACGATGGAGGAGGTCAAGCGCACCTTTAAGGCGATCCACAGCATGATCTCGATATATGGCGAGCAGGATAGGCTCGAGCATATCGATATACTGCTGTCGTTTTTCACTCCGTAGCCCCGCACACGACTCTACGACACCGCAATCCGGCATGGTCTCGTCCGCCTCACGACCCTTGAGGAATGGGGCGACTTCGACCAGTTCGATTTCAAAGCCCCGTGGATGCCCTGGGAACTCTTGTGATCTGGTGCTGGAATTAAGAGCGGGCATGCCGTGGAACTCCGGCTGCGGGTTTGACGAGTGGTGCCAGACGTATTCGAGGATTATGGGGAAGCTGGAAGGGCTGGGCTGAATAGTGAGATCACC
>JAUWGA010000034.1 GCA_030606635.1 Methanosarcinales archaeon | reverse complement strand
TCTTTTATCAAAACCTCTTCAATACCTGCAAGCATCCTCCCGGTCTGCACCCCATGCCCCCCTGACACGGACCCAACATCAAGATTATACTTCGCATCCGGCAGCCCAAGCTGCTCAAAAAAGACCCGATCCATGTTATACGAGTAATGCTGCCCGGTATGAACTATAAACCAGTCCGCCCCCTGCCGCTCGCACGCCCGCATCACAGGCGACATCTTGATGATCTCCGGTCTGGTTCCGAGAATGATGCAGATCTTCTCCATCATCGATTTTCCCCCATACTCATTCTCTGCACCCATTGTTACCTTCTACCCCCTTGAATACAACATTCACCTGAATATCGCTTCAACATCTTTTATCCTCGTGTTATCTTTCTTCTCAATCTCTGTTATGATATTCCGGACTTCATCTTTCGATTGCAGACCGGATTCCCATAATGATCTGAGTATGGAATGTAGCCATATCGTCCCAACACCATCCTCCTCGGCAAATTTTAACGCAGCACTATCTATTGAAGAGAATACGTACCCCCTGTGCTTGCAAATGCTTATTGCCTCCAATTCCCCCTTCCCCAATCTCCTCTTTTCTATTAGCAATCTTTGATATTCCACATTTTCTTCTTTTGATGGGTACAACACCTCAAAATATCTGAATATATCCAGTGGAAACGTATATCCGTAGTCCAGTGAAGTTACTAACTCCTCATAGATCTCAGGCGTTATTACAATACAATGCTTTGAGAATAACCTCTTTAACAGCTCCAATCGCTTTATCTTTGCGAACACACTTGCCACATCGGTGTCCGGAATGACTACCTTATCCAATGATCAACTCAACTCCCTTCCTGATCTTATCCTCCGAAGGTACTTTAACAATTATTTTTATCCCTCTCTGCTCTAAAACATTTTTAAACCCCTCTATGGACATGCCAGCAATTTCGGCTGCCCTGCTCAATGATATCCTCTCTCCCTTGTATAATTCTATTGCCATCTCTGTTTTTAGTGCCGGTCGCACCTCCAACATCGTCCTGAACGCATCGTCAAACAATTTGTCCCTATTTTCATAATATCCTGCACGTACAAGGCTATTTATACCTTCTTTCACTACGTCTATATCCATCAACATATCACCTCTTTTGTAATTCTTTTAATCCACATTCCTGACTACGTCTTTCGGAGATTTGAAACCATATCGTTTATTAATCGCATCTTCTCATCTATTAACATTTCCACAATCTCCTCTCCAGCCCCCCATCCCCAAATGGGTTCCTCCAGTTGCTCTTGCTGTTAAGTATTGTCCTCACCCCTCTAAATATCCTCTCTGGCTCTGTTCCCGCAAGCGTGTTCGACCCGACATCCGGATCGTACCCAGCCTCTGGCAACTCTATCTCCTCAAGAACACTCGATCCACGCTATACGAGTAATGCTGCCCGGTATGAACCATAAACCAGTCCAGCCCCGAGCCCTCGCATGCCCGCACCACGGGAGACATCTTGATCACCTCCGGGCGTGTGCCGAGAATAACACATGTCTTCATCCACGACCCCCCTCTCCATCTCGCAACCTCGAGATCGCATTCAGCATCAGCCCCATAAAAAGCCCGAGCGCACCGAGAATCAAGAATATCGCCACAAGCATCGCATAAGCAAGTGAGAAGTATCTGGTCTGGTTATATAGCTGAAGCAGCCGTATCCCGAAGAAGACCCCGGCAAGACTCATGATGAATCCGGGTCCCCCGATATACAGCAGAGGTCTCTTCTCTGCGATGAGCCAGATCACTGTGTTGAGCACGCCAACCCCATGAGAAACCGGATTCTCGGTGGAACAGTCCACATCATACCGCACCCCGATCTCCACTTCCTTCACCCTCAGCCCCGCCTTCGCAGCATCCGCCAGCATCTCGCTCTCTATCGCCAGTCCGTTCGACTTGAATCGGAACACCGGCAATGTGTGGGCAGCAAATGCCCGAAATCCGCTCTGCGTATCTGTAATGCTCTGTCCAGTGTTCACGTTGGTGACGCAGTCAAGGATGCGCTGACCTATGCGGCGGTATGCAGGCGTGTTCTTGCCGTTGCCGTTTATGTAACGACTGCCGTTGACCATGTCTGCCTCGCCGGCAAGGATTGGGGCTATGAGATGTGGTATTTCGTCAGGATTATGCTGTCCGTCAGAATCGAGGGTGACAATTATGTCAGCACCATTTTTTGATTCGATATCGAAGCCAGTCTTGAGAGCAGCACCTTTTCCCATGTTGTCATCATGTGGTATCACGCGGGCTCCTGCTGCCTCAGCTATCTGCACGGTTTTG
Organism: Methanosarcinales archaeon; assembly: GCA_030606635.1. Taxonomy (GTDB): domain Archaea; phylum Halobacteriota; class Methanosarcinia; order Methanosarcinales; family Methanogasteraceae; genus Methanogaster_A. The sequence continues at coordinate 9,863 of JAUWGA010000034.1, read as the reverse complement.
TCTGTGCTACCGTCATCGATCACAACGACCTCATCCACGCATTCCTTTGTGCGCAGGACGACGCTTCCTATTGCAATTTCTTCATTGTATGCTGGCAGCACTGCTACGACGAAACTCATACAGCCACCCCGGGGACGCTCAACCTGAGTATGTTTTCTTTCCAGGATGCTTCAATGCTGCTGGATCGCTTGAAATCTCTGACATGTTTCACCAATCCTCCTTCCTTTATATCATCTGGTTCCACATATATCTGCAACAGCCGTCTCTGCATTGCCACGACGGCGAGCTTCGGCACGATAGTTGACTTATATATCAGGACCCCCCCATTTTGCAAATCTCCGCACATTTCAGTTTATATCTGCATTTTCACCACTGTATATGGTGGTATATTCCTTCTTTCATTTCTATTTAAACCTTCGCGTGTGGGTGCCAGATGTACATGCACCTGCACTCAAGAAAGTAGATTTATTTCTTTGGCGATATGTTCGAACATCCTTTCAGGCACATCAAATACGGCACCATCTGCATCGATCCCGCCATCCAGCACCGCCAAACCTCCCGCCTGCCAGCATATACCCGATCTCAGTACGTGCACCACGTTCTCGATCTCCGGATCGCCAACCTGAGGTCTTGCTATTGGAATCATCGAATCATCCATATCATCGGTTGCATGTTTCATCCGCCCAACCCAATTGGTGGACGGATGCTATTCATGCGGGTGCTTGACCGCTCTATCTGCGCCGCTGCATCACCATATAGGCGATTGCAAGCATCCCTGCGATCGCAAATACCGCTGTGAAGCCGGGTACATCCTTCTTCGTGGGCTCTTCTCCCGCCGGCACAGCTGGAGTCTTGCCTGCCTCTGCAGGTTTCGCGGGCGCTGGCAGCACACCACCCCCTGCTGACGATGGCGTCACTCCTGGCGGCGGGGTTGATGTAGGCGTTGCTGTGGGTGCTGGTGTCGGAGTTTCGAACCATCCCGGCGGATATGTACCATCTCCACCGCCACCTCCGGATGACGATGGAATCGTAGTGCCCACGAGCGCGAATGAGCAGAGGTGGGTTACATTTACCCAAAGATGGTTTGCTGCCATGTCTCTGCCACTTTCGAGACAGTATGGCTGGTTTTTGACCAGCTCCCAGACGTAGGTGGTCACATTGTACTTCCAGATATTCAGTTTACTCTCCTTGATCCCGAGTGAATTGATCACCGACTGATTATACCCCATCCTGATCTGCACCCAACTGGTACCGTTCACAGCGTCCGCATCGAGCGCATCAAGGATCGACGGACTTGCATTCACGACCGCGCCTTTCACGAGTTGGTTACCAGAACTTAGACCAAGGTTCGCATCGTCTGTGTTATTAGTAGGATCGCCGACCTCTGTTATATTGACCGTGCCGCTGACCACCGTGTCGTTTAAGGTTACACCCGCATTTGAATTGCCTGATGTAGCATTACCACTTCCGCCTTTGATATCTCCTGACACGGTCGGCGCGTTCACATACACGATTACGTGATTACTCTCTTTCGCGCCGCTCCTCGCATACACCTCTGTATTCCCTGCTTTATCCGCTTCAAAGTAGCCTGTTGAATCGATCGTTCCAACGTAAGTGATGCTACTCCACCAGACGAATGCCACATTCTGCACCACATTATCTCCGAAATCATATCCTGTTGCTTCAAATGGATAACCTTTGGTTGTGTTCAGTGTCAGCTCGCTTGTATCCGGTTTTGTTATCGCGATACGGTACAGCAGCCCATATATGGTTATATTTGTTGTGGCACTATTGGTGCCATCGGTCGCGGTTATTGTGTAGTTGCCAGCCGGAATCGCGTTTATATTGACAAGCTCACTAAACGATCCACTCTCGTCCGCAGTCACATCCTGCTGCACTGTGACACTCAGGTTTACTACAACACGGGGGTCTGTTGTTGTTCCATACACCCGTATGGTCTGGAATGTGCCTGCAATCCATGATGGGATACTGCGTTTCACATGCACAGTCCCGGTTGGGTCGGCAGGGTATTTGTAAGTCCTCATGAGAATCCATTTCTTCTTCACATGTAGATTGAGGTCACCCTTTACTGGCGAAGCTTTGAGTGTAAGAACCGAACCTGCTGGTAGATACATCCCGGTCATCTCGTATGAATACGCACTACCTGGTGATGTGACCGGAACGATCGTCGATGTCGATAGCGTTACTGTCGCATTCGGAGTAAATTCGGTTCCGTTTACCCACATCTCCGTGTATGAGGTCTGGGTCGCATTCAGGGTCGCTGCCATTGCAGGCGCTGCTAAGGAGAATAGCACCACCATGGCAAGGATATAATGTTTCATTTAAGCACCTCCATGGTCGTAACAAGCACAATCATTGCAAATGCAAAGAGAAGAGGTATAATCACCAGCACGGTGTTTCTCGCCAATTTCTGCGATCTGGCGCCACCGTGTGAATCCGATAGTTCCTTGACGATAAGGAGGCAGATCAATAATACAGTCCCTACAGCGCCAAGTGCGGTTGCAGCCGCCGCCGTAACAGTTGTTACCGTTGTCACAGTCGTTATTGTTGTAATCACCCAAACACACACTCCTTCAAATCCCAAATGTATTAGATAATTTTCAGCCATCATAATATAAATACCTTGCGGCCTGATAGTACACACGGATGCAGCGGAAGAGGATGACTGTTGATACAGGGGTTCTGATACTTGGGATATATACCGGTCTGTTGCTGATTGCGGAATTTGCAACCACCCGCAACCTGAAGACCGGTATGATTGCTCATGGCTGTATACTGGTTGTCCTGCTATTTCATAGCACGATCGTGGAGAACAGGTACTTTTCAAACCTGTACGCATCCCTCTCCATAATTCCGCTCATCAGGATCCTGTCTCTGTGTATCCCGCTCATGCATTTTGAATACATATTGTGGTTTTTGATCGTGGGCGTTCCGCTCTTCGCAGCGATCTTCACATGCATATACATCCAGCGCATTGACATGCGTTGTGTGGGTTTTAAAATCCCGTCATACGGGGACGCCCCGCTCACCTGGGGAATCATATTGCTCGGAATACCGGTTGGGTTTGTGGAATACTACATACTTGAGCCAGAGTTTATGATCGGCGCGCGTGTGTCCTGGGTTGTGCCGATCTTGATCCTCGTAATCTGTACCGGCTTTCTCGAGGAACTCCTCTTTCGTGGGCTCCTGCAGCACACATTCACAGCGGCTGTTGGTATGCGCGGGATTCTGACGGTCTCGGTAATATTTGGCCTCCTCCATCTTGGAAACTCATGGCTCGACTGCGTGCTTGCAGGGGAGATCGGATTTATATATGCGCTCGTCGCAAGAAAGACAGGATCGATTTATGGCGTATCGATATCGCACGGGGTTATCAATGTCATGCTCTTTCTGGTCATGCCATATCTTGCGCTTCATCCGCCGGCATAGTGTTCCCGATAAAGACACATGCGAACCAGTCATGTTTCACGGACATATCAGCAGTTGTAAACCGCATCTACTCAGATTGAACAGCCTCAAAATAGAGTCGCAATTTTGTCCGGAAGCTAAACTTTTCGGAAACACTATATTTATAAGAAAAGCAGACAAGTTTAAAAAAACAAAAAACAGATCAATACGTGGAGGTGGATGGCATGTTCTTCGACAATATTATATACTGCGGTTATGAACGTCTGCTGACCGGTGAGATCAGGAAACATCGGATACCGCGCCATATCGCTGTTATCATGGACGGGAACCGCAGATACGCTGATAGACTCGGCATCGTGCGCAATATGGGGCATACGTATGGCGCCAGGACGACAGAGTGGTTTCTTGACTGGTGCTGGGAACTCGGCGTGAACCAGGCAACGATCTATGCATTCTCAACCGAGAACTTCTCACGCACCGATGATGAGCGTGCCACGATCTTCGATCTCATCATCAGGAAACTCGATGAACTGATCCATGACCCACGCACACACGAGAGACGGATGCGGATCTCTGCAATCGGCGAGGTGCATCTGCTGCCCAGCGATCTGCAGGGCGCTATAAGGCGTGCAGAGGATGCAACCCGCGGTTATGATGAGATGTATCTCAACATCGCGACTGCTTACGGCGGGCAGCGCGAGATTCTCGATGCGGTGCGCGACATGGCTCGCAAGGTGCGGTCCGGCGAACTACATGCGGACGATATCGACGAATCGACAATCTCCGGGCACCTCTACACGAACGGGACTCTGATCCCTGACGTCGACCTGATCATACGCACGGGCGGCGATATCCGCACCTCGAACTTCCTTCCGTGGCAGGCGAACGGGAGCGAGTGCGCAGCATACTTCTGTGCGCCGTTCTGGCCAGAGTTTCGGAAGATCGATCTCCTCCGCGCAATCCGGGTCTATCAGGTGCGGGAGCACGAACGGAAGCGTGCAGCAACGCGAAGGATCATCGATATGCTTGCGGCATGTGGACATGCTGAACTGGAGGATGCCATCGGTCATGTCAGGCGCGCTATAAGTAAGAAGGATACTGCGACGACGGTGGCAGGGAATTGATTGGTTGCCTCCCGGAGCAGGCAGCAGAACGATATATGAACCGGATAAGAAGATTACACGCAACATGTCAGAATCGAAAGGTACAGATATCGACAGGATACTATCGATCATCCTCATTATCGCAATCATTCTTGCAATAGTCATGATCGTCTATGTGATAGTGACACCGAAGCAAGGTGAGAAGTTCACAGAATTTTATATCCTCGGTCCGGAGGGGATGGCTGACGATTATCCAACGGATATGACGGTTGGAGATGAGGGCGAGGTCATAATTGGTGTTGTAAATCATGAATACACCAGCATAACGTACTGGCTGGAAGTGAAACTTAACGGGACGGTTATGGGCGGAGCGGAAATCCGTCTAGAGAATGGCGAGACATGGGAGCAGCCTTTCTTCTTCGAGGCGGCTGAGAAAGGGGAAGACCAGAAGGTAGAGTTCTTGCTGTACCGGGATCATAACGAATCTGACGAGACCGGGGGGGCGTATCGATCGCTCCACCTCTGGGTGGACGTCGGTTGAAGGGAAAGAACCTTTACATCCCAGCCACCCCAACATACACCCATGTTTCTGGCACATCCGTATCTCCTCTTGCTTGCAATCCCTGTGCTCGTGGCAGCAGCATACCTCATCCGGAAGGGGCATAAGAAAGGGATAATCATCGCCAGGACTGTTGTGTTCCTGCTGTTGATCGTAGCGCTTGCGTCCCCCTATGGTCTGGTCTCGCGAACCGTCTTTGATGAGACTCCAAGCGTCATCATAATCGAGGATCACACAAGCAGCATGGCGATCTTTGATAACGATACAGGGGCGCGCGTCTATGACCGGCTCCAGAGCCGCACCCCGACAAGCATTCACCAGATCACTGGTGATCGGTCAGCGATCGGGGATGCGATCACCGAGTTTGCGCAAGGGAACGACAACGTCTTGCTCGTGACCGATGGCAACAACAATTACGGGCTCGATCTGGCTGATACCATCGCATTCACAACAACTATCAATACCACGGTCTGCGCTATTATGCAGGAGCCAGAGCGGAACGATCTGAGCGTCGAGATCATCGGAATCAAGGACGTGATCGTGGATAGCGAACAGTCGTTTACAATTCTGGTGCGGCAGGCAGGCGATGATGCGAGCTACACGCTCTCGATCACGATCGACGACGTAAGAGTGAAGGAGACCGCGGTTACACAGACCAAGCGGGAGAAGACCGTATCGATTCCGCACACCTTTCGAAACACAGGCTCGCACACCATAAAAGCAGAGATTGTGCCTGAAAGCGATGATGCAAGGCAGGATAACAATGTATTCTACAAATCGGTCTATGTGGTGCCGAAACCAACGATTCTTCTCGTGGCATATCGGAACTCTCCGTTATCCCAGACACTTTCCGAACTGTACGACACAACAACCGTCAGTTCAGCGGCATCGGCTGATCCCGAGGACTATCTTGCCGTGGTTCTTGATAACGCCCATGTAAACGATCTTGGCAAAGCAGAGATCGGTAAATTGAGAACGTATCTACAGAATGGTGGCGGGCTTGTGGTCATTGGTGGGGATCGTGCGTATGACAAGGGCGGATATTACAACTCGCCATTGGGGTTTGAAACGTTGCTTCCGGTGCGATCGAAGGAGAGCGAGGGAGAAGGCAAAAACGTTGGCGTGGTGATCATAATCGATATTTCAGGAAGTGTCGGCACAGATTATGGAGGTGATACCGCATTGAGTATGGAAAAGGCGCTGGCAATCAATATACTTCGTGGAATCAGCATAAACGACCATATCGGTGTGATAGCATTCAATCAACGGGCATACACCGTATCCCCGCTTACCCGAGGACTGTACAAGAGTACGTTTGAAGATAAGATCACGACGTTGAAACACGGCGGAACCACCTATCTGGACACTGCGCAGATTGCCGCTTCCGCGATGCTGGATGGGTATGTGGGCGCAAAGAGCGTGATCATCATCTCGGACGGGCGACTGACAAGCGGCGATGATACCTGCCTTAACCTTGCAAAAACGATGGCTGATTCCGGCATCACCACGTACGCTGTCGGCGTTGGCGAGACTACAAACGAAGATTTCATGAAATCCCTTGCATCAGAGGGGCGCGGAATCTATTACAGACCCGCGGAATCGGAGCGGTTGAATATCATCTTTGGAGAGAAGCCGGAAGAGCCGGATGATACGACAAAAGGGGACTTCTCGATCAGTGTCTTAAATCCGAACCACTTCATCACAGAGAATCTTCTGCTTTCCGGCTCGATCACCGGCTACAACAAGGTCACCCCGAAGACCGGCGCACAGACGCTTGTCACGACAGGCGCGGGTAAGCCGGTCGTTACGGCATGGCGGCTTGGCATGGGGCATGTGGTCTCATTGAGCACCGATGACGGCGCAGGATGGAGCGGCGCGCTCTACAGCGGAGATAATGCTGAACTGATCTCGAGGATGGTTAACTGGGCGGTCGGGGATCCGAGAAGGAACGATGAGATCGTGATCTCTGGCGATGATGTCCATCTCGGCGATCCCGCGGTCATCGGTGTCAGGTCAGACACCGTTCCGAGCATAAATCTTGATGGGGAGCAACTTGAACTCTCACAGATCGACAAAGACCGATACCAGACCTCAATTAAGACAGAATCGCCCGGATTTCTGGATATCTCGGGATATTCGATCGCTGTGAACTATCCTGCCGAGTTTCGGGATGTCGGGTTCTCTGAAGACCTGAAGGGCACGATCGACATGTTTGGCGGGGCAGTGTATGAAGAGGACGAGATCGATCCGCTGCTTGACACTTTAAGGGCGCGATCCACACGCACGGTTCAGGAGCCGGAGGATATGCGACTGCCGTTTCTGCTCGCTGCTATGATCATCTTTGTAGGAGAGGTGGCGATGCGAAGGTTGCGGGAGATCCGAAGGATGCGGAAAAAGGGGTAACCTTCTATTTCACGGCATGATTTCCCAGTTCCCGGATAAGCATACTGAGACTCGAGCTTCGAAGGAAGTGGCACGGTTTGTCTCTCATCTTACACGCCTTCTTGACGTATTTACATGCGTTGTGGCTGTTTATGTCCACAGGACAGAATACCATGTCTATCCCATCCACAATGGTCTCTATCTCCTTTCTCCCCTGGATGCACCGCCCGCAGTGGTAGCAGAACGTGCCGCCAACGGATTCGATCACATCCCTGTAATACGGCATGAGCGATTCCACGCCACCGATATAAGCCACCCTCGCCCCATTTAAATCAGCACTCCCCTCTTCGCCCATGATATCTGGTTCCGGACGATGCTCGAGCTCCACCAACTCTCCGGATTTTACATCATCGCTCCGATCTCGCGATAGCAGTTCATCAGTCAGCCGCTTCACTTCCCCTGTGAGGAAATCGATCTCCTTTTTCAGATTCTCGGTTTGATTGAGTGTATCTTCGCCACCAAGCCCCTCTAAATCACTCACCAACTGTCTGTTCAACCGCTTCTCTTCTTCCAGTGCGGAGGTGATCCTTAATCGATCCTCTCTGACGGATTCGATCTCCGATTTTAGCTGCTCTCTCTTCCGCTCCAGTCTGTTGCACTTTGTCTGGAGTTTTTCGTTCGCTTTCGAAGCACCCGTAAGCTCTATCAGGATGTTCTCGGGAACGCCGCAGGGCAGTGCTCTGCGAAGCTCGCCATAGAACCTCGATGCTCGATGCTCGTACATGTGCGTGGCAGCAAAGACCGCTGCCTCGATTGCATCGATATCTTCACGCTGGTTCCGCACAGCAAACCAGATGAGCGCAGGAATGGGAATATCCGTGCCGTTCCCGTTACTTTTATCCTCGATATGTCTGTAAATTTCTTCCTGCGGGATGCGTTCGATATCCTTCCTGTATCGCTCGAACCGGTCCTTTAATATCCGGTCCAGTTGTTTGGATGCCTTGTTCTGGCTGCTACATGCCTGAACGAGTCCGCCATGCATCTCATAAGCCGTGACCGGGTCACAGTCAAGTTTCAATCGCTTAAAGAGATCGCCCAGTTCCCGGTCATTGTATGTCAATCCAAGGATTGAACAGACCGTTTGATTCTTAAGTTCCCATATCTTCCTTTCCGGCATTGATACCCCCGATAGTAGCTAATATAAAGCCCGATTCATGATTGATGATTCATGGACCGGGCTTCTCGTTTATTCACTTAAACAAGCACCTTTTCAGCCAGCCCGTGACCGATAGTGATGTGATGCCCGCCTACGTTTGCACGTATGTACGTACCCTTATCAGACACCGGTGCTGCGGTCTCTCTCCTGAGCAGGGTTATCTCAGAACCTTCTTCGAGTCCGATCTGCTCAAACTTTCCCTTGACATGGGTTCCGCCAACGATCGTTTCCACAGTGGAACTTTCACCCTCTTTCAGATGATTGAGCTGGATGGATTTCCCATCTTGTGTCACAAAGATCTTTGATGACTGACCTTCACCCATCCGCATCTCCGCGCCTCCGGACGAAAAGACCATGGTACAATCCGGGACGTGACGCAGGAATGTAAGCTCGCTTCCCTCTACGATCCCGTATTCGGAAAGAAAACCTTCGAAATCCTTTCCACCTTCAATCGACCTGACGGTTCCCTTATCTCCTTCTTCCAGTACCAGCAGTGGAGTTGTCTCTCCTTCCATCTCTATATAGATCTTATCAGCCCATCCACGAGCTATGACCAATTCATCCTGATCCTTTGTTCTGAGAGAGATCGGTCCCCAGTGTACGTGCACTGGCTCGGTCGCTACCACCTCAAGTTGAGTTCCCTCAGTTACGCCGAGTTCCTCAAGGTGCTCTTTGACATCCATACCCCCTGTGATCTCTTTAACAACCACAGTGGTTTCAGGTTCCACATCTTTCAATGATTTCATCTTATATACCTCCTTTTGGGATTTACTTCTGTGATGTATCGTTAGGTGTGTAAATAACCTGCCCTACAAAAATTAGGGTAACCTACATTCTATCTAAAAATAAAGAAGAGGGGAAGCACCCTCTCCAAAAGCAAGTGTCATCAGTCCTTTGGCTGGTACGTATCTGCCGGACAGTTACTTCTCGTCCATGTCGCATGAAACCGCTGCACCGAAGCAGTCGCCTACCGTATCATCAATCGGCTTGTAGAACTTACAGTCTCTGCATACGGGCACGTTTTCACCTCCTTTCCTGGTTATATTCTATCTTCGAGTTTCGATACCACAACATCGATCAGAACGCCGTACACCAGCCCGAATCCCAAAACTATCCACGCAGCATCGAATATTGCCATCGCCATGCTGACCACAACCCCGATCACTGCGCCGCG
>JAUWGA010000009.1 GCA_030606635.1 Methanosarcinales archaeon | reverse complement strand
CCCAGTTTGAGAAGCTTCAGGATAAGGTTCCACCGTTTCCGTTCGAGGATGTTAAGAGAACGATCGAATCCGAACTAAGTGCCCCGATAGATACGATATTTCAGGACTTTGACGAGACTCCGGTTGCAGCAGCGTCTATCGGGCAGGTGCATCGCGCCACACTCGCAACTGGAGAGGATGTGGCGGTCAAGGTGCAGCGTCCTGGCATCAAAAAGACGATCGAGGTCGATCTGGATATCATGTTTCATCTGGCAACGCTTCTGGAGCAGAATGTGGATGCGTACCAGATATATAACCCCACAAGGATTGTTACGGAATTTGCAGACACAATTAAGAAGGAGATCGATTATAACAACGAAGCGTTCTATATCGAGCGATTTTCAAGACAGTTTCCGGACGATCCCACAGTTTACGTGCCAAAAGTCTTTTCCGATGCGACAACAGCGCGCGTTCTCACGATGGAGTACATCGATGGTGTCAAAACATCTGATATCGACCGGCTGGAAGCGGAGGGTCTTGACAGGAGTGTGATCGCAGCACGCGGCGCAGACCTGATCTTCGAGCAGATACTTGTGCATGGCTTCTTCCATGCCGATCCACACCCTGGAAATATCTTGATCCTGCCTGATAACGTGATATGCTATCTGGATTTCGGGATGATGGGGCGTATCGACAGGCGGACCAGAGATGAGATCGTAGATCTCGTTGTTGCGGTCGTGCGCCATAATGATGCAAAAGTGACCGATGCGCTGCTGCGGCTTACCACGCAGGATGTGCCGGTAGATCGCCGAAAGATGGAACTGGATGTTTCTGACCTGACGATGCGGTACATTGGAAAACCATTAAAAGAGGTCAATGCAGGACGACTCTTGCGCCAGTTTATGGATCTTGTCTCGCACCACCGTTTGCAGATTCCGCCAAACCTCTTCATGATGATTAAGGCGATTACAACGGTAGAGGGACTTGGAACGGTGCTTGACCCCGATTTTGATTTTGTTGGTTCAGCAACCCCTTTCATCAAACGCACCCAGATGGAGCGGATGCATCCAAAACGCGTGGCGGCTGATATGTTAAACTCAGGTGCCGAGATCATCCACCTCTTAAAAGAGATTCCAGGGGCTTTTCGTGACATCCTGAAGCAGGCAAAGAGTGGAGGGACCACGATCAGGTTTGAGCACCGGGGACTTGAGCCGATGCAGAAAACTCTTGATCAGGTCAGCAATCGCATCAGTTTCGCTATCGTTCTGGCATCGCTTGTCATGGGCTCCGGGTTGATCGTGCTCGCAGGAATTCCGCCATTATGGTACGACATCCCGATAATCGGTATCATCGGGTTTCTCGGTGCCGCAGCGATGGGGTTCTGGCTTCTCTACTCGATTCTCCGGCACGGGCAGATGTAGCACCACCATCTCAACGTTTAAAGTGTATCTGGCACCAGAATCTAATCATGGAACCTGAGATCTCAATCATAGTCCCGGTCTTAAACGAGGCTAACTGCCTCGAGGCGACGCTTGGATCGATCGCAAACCAGAACACAAACATACCGTATGAACTGATCGTGTCAGATAGTGGTAGTATGGATGGAAGTCTCGATATCGCAAAGAGGTACGCTGACAGCGTTATCTACTGCGAAGAGCGCGGGATTGGGGCAGGCAGACACTTTGGAGCTATGAATGCAAGCAAGAGCAGCAGATATTTCATATTCATCGATGCAGATACCGTGATACCCGGATATTACCTTGCTTATGTTTATGAAACATTCAAGACCGATTCCGATCTTGTCGCATTCTCAACCGGATTTGAGTTCTCAGAACAATCAGAGCAGATAAAACTTGCAGAGACGGTTGCCAACAAGTATTTTCTGATGCGCGATAAATTGCTTTCTGTCACCCTTCCCGGTTTTAACACCTGTGTGCGGCGGGATGCATACTGGAAGTGTGGTGGATACAGAAATGTTCTGCTCGAGGATGTGGACTTTAGCAGACGGGTAAACAAGATCGGAGATGTGAAGTTTTTTCCTCACACAAAAGTTACGAACTCATCCAGACGTCTGGAATCGATGGGACTTCTCGGAACGGTCTATTATTACGCACAATTGGATCTTGGCTGGAAACTGGATTCGGCATTTATAGACGGACTTACAAAGAGACTCAGAGTTGCTGATCTGCGGGAATACGTTGGCATACGCAAGTGATATGGCACTGACAGCACGGAATTGGGGTTTTTATCTTGATGATGAACGAACGCTTCTTGTGAGCGGTAGTGTCCATTACTGGCGGCTCGATCGCACGAGATGGGGGGAGATCCTCGATCGAGTATGTGAAATGGGGTTTTCAGTCATCTGCACCTACATACCATGGGGTGTTCATGAAATTTCCCCGGGAGAGTTTGATTTTGGCGAGATCAACCCTGATTACGACCTGAATGCATTCTTAACACTCTGCGAGGATAAGGATCTGCGCGTGTTGTTGCGTCCGGGTCCGCATGTCAACTCTGAGATCACATATTTCGGGTTTCCAAAGCGGGTTATAGAGGATCCCCTGGTTCAATCGGTCACTGCCGACGGCACCTCAGTGGCATTCCCATCGCCACCAAGGATGTTTCCCGTACCGAGTTATGCATCGGAAAAATTTTATCAAGAAGTCGGCATATATTTTGATCGTGTCTGCCCGATCATAATAGATCATCTCCATCCGCACGGATGTGTAATCGCTGTTCAGGCAGACAACGAGATGTCCTTCTTCCTGCGCACCCAGCCGTATGATCACGACTACTCAACCGGCGCGATTCTTTTGTATCTGCGGTTCTTAAACGAAAAATACCATGACATCGGGCGGTTGAACCGCGTATATGGAACAGATTATGATTCGTTTGATGAAGTGCCACCACCCCGCAATTTCAATGCAGGGAATCAAAGCGATCTTCCATATTACTTGGACTGGATCGAGTACAAGGAATATTATCTACAGCACGGGCTTACCTGTATCAGCGATATGTTAAAGGAGCGCGGCGTTGCCACGTTCATGTATCATAATCTGCCGGGGGTGTGCATAAAACCGCCATACAATCAGATTAAGATGGAAGAGATCGTTGATGCGGTCGGTTTTGACCTCTACTACTACAAGGAGGAGTATCATAAAGTAAAACGGTGTGTCCAGTATCTCAGTGGCACGAGTCGCGTGCCGTTCATAACAGAGTTTGCATCGGGATTCGTCGCACTCCCGATCCCTGTAAAACCGATCATGCTCGATGATGCCGAGTTCACAACTTATGCCGCGCTCATGCACGGTTTTTCAGGAATCAATTTTTACATGTTAGTCGAGCGTGAACGATGGGTTGGAAGCCCGATCGACCGATTCGGAGGAATCAGAAAAGATCGATTTCGGTTCTACCAGAGGTTTAACCGGATCATCAAACGGATAAATTATCAGAAACTGAGGATAAAATGCGAAGGAATCCTGTTAATAAACCGTGATTGTGCCCGTCTCGAACTTGCATCATCGCTTCTCACGCCGATCCCGATTCTTGGAGGCATCACGCCTGAATACTATGTTAGCGAGAACGATCTCGGATTTAATGACGTAATTCAGCTCGAATATGGGCGACAGTGGGATGCGCTGTACTATGGATTCGGTGCTGCGAAGTACGCTGTTACTATCGGAGATACTGAACTTCCACTGGAGCGACTTTCTGAGTACAGGGTGGTGGCAGTGCCTACATTTGATTTCATGAGCAGAGACGTTCAGGATAAATTAATCAACTATGTGAAAGGTGGTGGATGTCTTGTTATGGGGCCAAGAGTCCCTGAATCCGACGAACATATCAAAGAATTTGGAATTATCAGAGAATACCTGCCAAAACCTGACGGACGAATGGATGAGGTGATTGTGGATGGTACCAAACTGAAAGATGCAGACATATTCGATACCGGCGCAACCGATAGTACAACTGATGGTGCAACCGGTGGCACAACCGATGCCGTTTCTGTTCTGACTGCTGACCCGGGAACAATCATCTACCAGCAGAAAATCGAGAGCGGTAGCATCATCCACTTCGGATTCCTCTTTCCAAGGGTAACAGAAGATGTCCCGGCAGGGTTGATCAGCATAATCGATCGGATCGCAACCGCTGGAGGTATGCGACGCGTGATTCCCTGTACCGACCCACAGATCGATGCAGCACTGCATACAGCAGACGGAGCAGACGGCAGAGATATTCTATTCGTTGCAAACACCGGGATGGGTGATAAAGATGTTGATATCGGCGGGATATATCTTGATCAGGATAGCGAAGAGATGGTTGGTCCGATGATCAGGATTCCTGCGTACACGGTCTGGATTCTTGAGGTCGCTTCTCATGATCGGTGAGAATATCAGAATCCTGGACTGGGGCGTTGAGCAGTGGAACAACCTCTACCATGCCCTATTTCACAGGGGCAAGCCAGAGGCTGCGATCATCATCATCCACGATTCCGGTGTGCCACTGAAGATCGTGCAGACCGGTCAGGGGTCAAGACCTGAACTCAAGGACCGATTTGCGGATGATCGGCGACTGAAAGACGTTATCAAAGCGATGCACCACGAAGAAGGTGTGGATAGGGTCTATGCTATATCCTATCCTGCGATACGGCGTATATTCACCAGATTTGAGAGTACTGTTGACTTTGATGCCAATTATATCAAGCAGCTGTTCTCGCTAAAAGACGCCATATCCTCCGAGATCGGGACCGGGATCTGCCAGTACCCGGCCGGTTCAAACTGGCTTTCCAATCTCGAGTATAAAACGGTTAAGAAGATTATGACTTTTGCACCTGATGACGCACTTGTCATGCTCACGATCTTCAGCGGGAATGATATCTGGACGAACTGGATCATCGGGATCGAGGGCGGCACGATCAACCTGATAACAACACTCGATGCGATAAAGCCAGGAGCCAGATCGGTCGTGGATTGGCGGCGTGAGTATCATCAGATCGCTGGTAGCGTGAAGGGACATTTCGGGGTTAAGCCGCTTGCGTTTTTTATGGATCACGAGACTTTTCGGGAGCTGATCGGGAGCAGGGATAAACTACGGTTTTTTAGGGATGCGCTATCCGGACGGAAGATTATGTCAAAGGCGCTGCCGATCAAGTACAGGATTATTTTGTTTTTGCAGAGGGTGTTTGGGTGGTTATCTGGTAACCGGCGGAGGTAGGCAGTGTTCTGCACGAGAACCTCACGTAATCTCCCGCACGAGAAGCGTCCGCAGCAAAAAGACCGCTGGGATGATCTCAAGCCGCCCGATCCACATGTTAAATATTAGCATGATCTTACCTGCGGCAGGGAGACTTGCTGTAGTGATGCCGGTTGAGAGCCCGGCATTGCTCTGTGCGGATGCCACCTCGAGGATCACATCATCGAGATTGAAACCTGCCGGTACCACATGCAGGAGCACAACCACACCCACCAGGAGAAACACAATCCATAGATTCAGGAGCAGCGAAACCTCCTCGAGTTCTTCGTTCTTATGAGCCTCCGTGAGAGTTCTCTTTCCAATACGAAGTGGAATAACTGCCTCCTTCGGAAGTGCGATTTTTTTGAGCCACCATCCGACCCCTTTGACCATCATGATCACCCTCATCGTCTTTATGCCGCCGGAAGTTGAGCCGGCAGTACCCCCGGCAATCATGGCAATGATCAGGATAATATGCGCGGTCGGGGTCCACCGATGTATATCAGCAGTCTTAAACCCCGTGCATGTGATCGCCGACACGAACTGGAAGATCGAGTCAACCAGACAGACCATGAGATTTTCATTCTTCATGCTCACCATGTTCTCGAGAAGAAGCGCAATCGAGCCGATCAGAACCATTGCAAGGATCGCCCTGCACTGTAGGTCCCCGAGATACGAAGACATTCTTCGCGTGATGACCTTGTAGTGGACCAGAAACGGTATCGCACCGATCAGCATGATCGGGATGAGTGCGATCTCGATCGCCGTGCTGCGGTACTCGCCGATGCTCCCATCAGTGACCGTGAAACCACCAGTACCGATGCCGGTCATCGCACAGTTTATAGAGTCCCAGATCGGCATGCCAGCCACCCACAAAAGCCCGATAGCGACCACGGTCAGTGCAAGATATATCCGCCAGATGATGCGGATGGTATCTATGATCCGGGGGGTGGTTTTCTCGTCCCTGCCTTCGGCATGATAGAGCGCATACATGCAGGTCCCGGGTCTTGTGATAACCGATATCATGAGCACGATCACGCCAACGCCGCCAAGCCACTGCATAAAACTCCTCAGGAACTGCAGGGTGTATGTGAGTTCCGAGGGCTGCGCGATCATGGTGAGGCCGGTTCCGGTCCAGCCCGACACACTCTCGAAGTACGCATCCACAAAGGGCATGCGAGCAATGATCACAAAAGGAACTGCATAGAAGAGCGGTACAATAAGCCAGCCCAGTGCTGCGATGACTATAGCGTGTCTCGTCTCGAGCACATCATCTGTTTTGAAGAGATATTTGAGGCAGAATCCAAGGAGAACCGACGCAGATGCCGGTATCAGCAAGCCCGGTATCACGGAGTACTCTTCGAAGATGAGCGGAACTACGATCACGGATAACAGAACACCTCCGAGAACGACTAAGAGGTCTCCGACGTTGTGGCACAGGATTGCAAGGTCTCTGGATGGCAATATACACACTCCACGATTGATCTGTTGCTTATGTCTACCCAAAACCCCTTAAGTAGTCCTGCTCATAACAATCACTACCGAAGACAGGAACAATTTTGATCACCAGATGAAAGAGGGTTTCTTATTTTACAACAGTGAGTTATTCAGTCAGGATGATAGTATTGTGCCGGTCAAGAACCCCGTCCAGTTCTGGTCGCAGTTGGTTGATGATCTGGTCGGATGAACAACCCATCCCTTTGATCCCAATCTCCTCATGTCTTTACAGCGATTTAGAAAAGGTAATACTAAAAGGTAGTAACGGATTGATGGTTTTAGCCCCTGCCGACCACCTCACCGACACTTTCATCGATTTGCTCGATTCTCTTCCGGAATCTCTCGCTCTTTATCGAACATCCGCATGAGACCGCAACGACAACACCCGCTATAGTATCCACTATCAGATCGGTCATCGTATCATACAGATCCCGCTGTTCATGCGTTCCAAAGAACTGATCGATCCCGAACTCCCCGATCTCCCATGCGACACCGACCGCCATTGTGAATACAATCGTGACAAAGATCATCCCGCGAAGATCCATGTGAAGCCCTGACCAGTATTCATCCAACAGATGGACCACTGTAAGCGCGATAAAAGCGATCAACGCAGATGCGAAGAAATGACCGATCTTATCATAAAAAGGAATCGTCCAGTACATCTTCAGAACACCTCCACCAACATGAAAGAGTATCACAAGCGTGATTGCCAGATCAAGTAACAGGGGGATTCTGATATCATATCTTTTTTCGATGATATTCGGTGTCATCGAGAGGATAAATCCTGAAAACGAGGCAAACATCCATAGCCAGTCGTGAACCTGGATGCTGTAGACCCCCATAACAATCATGGCGCATTTCATCAGGTATGATGCGATAAGCGGTATCTGTATTTTCATTCTTATCGGGTATGATCCATGAATGTAAATATGTTTGGTAAAGCTGTTGCTCTTATCAAAACAACATAGTAGTCTGATCGATAGAAAGTTATTTAATGACTGGATAGAACCGATTGAAGTTAAGTGAGAGTGATACCACGCAAACAAAATCGCTGTGTCTGGAATGCAAAAAAGTGATCGATACAATCGTGTACGAAGAGGATGGCAGACACATCCCGATCACGCGCTTCATCGATGTCGTGGGCTTGTTCGAATATCTGAGCGAGGTTGCCGAGAAGTATGATCATACGACGATCAACAAACTGCAGGTCTCCGCAGGTATTATATCGCATCTCACGCAGTTTATCGATGCAAAAAAAGCACCGAGAAGCGTGGATGTGAAAAAACCACTCATCGACGCACTCACCAAAGGTACGGAAGATGTCATAAAGCAGTTCCACCGCAAAACCCTCTTTCTGGGCATCATACACTTTCAGGATCTCTACAACATCGATCTCAACAGGGTAGAGCGTTGTGGTATCCATTATGAGAACTCCGGACGGACGTGTGATTCCGTTCTGCAGTTACACTCTCGCTGCACAGGGAAGAAGTCGAGCGCAGGTTCTCGGTGCCGCTCGATGAATGAGGGCGATCGAAATAACGATCGGTGATTTACGAATTGATGTTGGAGAATATCGATGTCCGGACACGGTGGTTTATATAAAGATACAAACCCTCGATGACGTGGAAACGGAAGGAAAAACTGTTTTGATGCGTGCGGATTTCGACTCGCCAATCGATCCCGCGACCAGAGATTACAGACAGCACTATAATCCGCGGACAGATGGAAACAGTAATGATCTCGCGGATGCGAAACTCGTGATACTGCCGTATCAGTGAAGACCGGACGATTTAGACTTTATGACACTTGAGCAGCAATTGGTAACCATACCGTTGACAGCCCCGAACGTCCAAAAGGTATATATAAGATCAGATAATCAGCATAGTAAATCCAAGTAAATCTGCATTAACACAGATAGGGTGATTAATAGGAGACACCTGAAGATGCCCCCAATTGCGGTCAACACGCGCGGAGACTCAATACGAACCATGCGCACAACGCGCAAAGCAATCAGACACATCCCCATTATGGCGAGATCATCTATGCTCTGTGGGATGAACGATCAGGTGAAGCACACCTGCATTATCGGGAGTCTAATTCATCCTATCAAACGATGACTGGATAATATTTTTAAGCATTAAAACAAATAAATTAGAGGTAAATGAGATGAATAAAAGAAATGGAATGAAAAAAGAAGTACAGAGGTGATAAAAAACATGCATATATCAGATGGCGTTCTATCGGCACCGGTGTTGGCAGTGGGATGGATAATAACCGCAGTATTTATAGCGTTAGCGATTCGGTGGAGTAAAAAAAAAGGAATAGAAGTAGAGGTGATACCAAAGCTATCCGTGATGGCGGCAGTATTTTTTGTCGTTTGTCTTGTCCATATACCAATAGGACCGACTTGCGTGCATTTCATACTCGCTGGCTTGCTGGGAATAATACTTGGAATACTCGCATACCCTGCCATTTTTATTGGGCTTGTCCTCCAAGCTTTTCTTTTTCAGTTTGGAGGGATAACAACCATCGGAGTAAATACCGTGAATGTGGGGATACCCGCGTTGATCGCTTATGTCATATTTCAGAGAGGAATGAAGTCAGAGCTGTTATCGTCGAGGGGGGGATTTTCAGCGGGGGTATTTGGTGCTATCGCAGGAGGAGTTGCAGTGCTTATGGTTGCGGTTTTCACTGCTGGCGCTCTTATCGCCAGTGGTGAGGAATTTACTGGAGTTGCAACCGCACTTGTAGTCGCACACATCCCCGTAATGATAATAGAAGCGATAGTTATTGGTTTTATCGTTACCTTTCTGGTGAGGGTTAAACCCGAGGTAATAGGAAGTTTAGGAGGTAATAAGAAATGAAAATAAAACGGTTTTTTACTATTTTAGCTCTGCTTTTAGTGCTCTCTTGCGTAAGCATAAGTGAAGTGAGTGCCCATCGTTTGATAATAGACCATGAAATAGGAGAAATAGAGATAAAAGCTTATTTCGGGGATGGAACCGCATGCCAAGATGCAAACGTAAAAGTGTATGACAAAGAAGGGAATTTGTATATGACTGGGGTGACTGACGACAAAGGGAAGTTCAGCTTCCCCCCAGAGATAGGTATGGAAGAATACACGGTGGCTGTTGATGCAGTTCACATGCCCGGTCATAAAGCAGAAACGCTGATAAACTTGAGTCAAGCAGCAGCGGGTGCTGGTAGTGCTGGTGGAACGGAAATGCCGTTATACACGAGAGTTACCGCGGGATTGGGGTATCTGATCGGTTTAGCAGGAGCTGCAATGGTGTATATGAGCTGGAAGCTGAAGAAAAAAATATGAAGGGGGATAAAAAGACGGGACACTGTTCAATTTTCTATTGATAAGTGGATCGTCTTATTCTGGCTTTGGGACAATATTACTCAACCGACAGTCTCACCACTCCGCGACCCGCCTCTGCAAGTTCGGGGCACACAAGACTGAGCGCTTTGATAAATGTGCATAGTCCAGACTCATTTTTGCCTGTAGACACTGTTGAAGTGGTGAGCAAGCGATCCATTCGATAAGAGCATGTACTGCTATGTTTATATACTTGTCGGTTGATCTAATCGTATGCCATCCAAAAAACAGGCAAGGAACCAGAGAGGAATCATCAGGAATATCCGGGATGGAACATTTGAATACGAGAGTAAAGAGGCTCTTGGGTGGTATGATATGCAATATTTGCTCTCTGGAAGATCCTCAAAAGTGGTTAGAAGAATATTATATGCGTTCAATCTCGGAAACGGTCAATTCGATCGTGAAATGTCGGTTTGGCGCGCACGCTTGGGGAAACGGCTTGATTCGGCGGATGTTAAACTGAGACGCGGCCCGAAGCTTGTGGGGCACAATATCCGAAGAGTGGGGTATCAGGAGATAATGGGTGCTGTGGTGCCGTATTGGCGTGGGCGGGGGTGTACGTGAATTTCATCCCAAAGCCGAACCATCCAAAATGTTTATATGAGATCGGATAATCAGCATAGTAAATCCAAGTAAATCTGCATTAACACAGATAGGATGATTACTATGAGACACCCGAAGATGCCCCCAATTGCAGTCAACACGCGCGGAGACTCAATACGAACCATGCGCAGCACAACGCACAAAGCAATCAGACACAGCCCACCTATGGCGAGATCATCTATGCCCTGTAGGATAAACGATCAGGTGAAGCACACCTGTACTATCGGGAGTTCAATTCCTCCTATCAGATTTAGGCATATCAATGGTGCCACGCTTGCCATAAGACATGTTTCACCTTTGTTTATTCCATGCCATGCAGGTGAAGATGATATGGATCAAATGATGGCTGGATAATATTTTTTAAGCATTAAAACAAATAAATAGAGGTAAATGAGATGAACACTAAAAGAATGGTTGGACGTGTTGCAGTGGCAATAGCAATGCTGTTGGCTATAACGAGCGCTTCGCCGGTCATGGCGCAAGATGTATCGGCAGTGGTGGAAAAAATAGACAAAAACATGGTGGAGCTTAAAGGAGCCGCCGAGATCATACACGAGGAGACGAAAGTGATCATCAGTGGTGTCGAAGGTATGCCGGATGAAATGAAAGATACGGCTAAGACTGTTCATCTGAGCAGCCACGGTCTCAAGCACATTGAGGTTTATATGGGCAACGACATCGGGAAGCTTGATACCTATAAAGCAGATCCTGAGAAGAACAGAGAAAAAATGTTGGTTACTGTGGGAAAGATCGAAGCACTTCTGAGAGTATATAAAGACATTGTAGGTGCAAGTGAGTTTGTAACTACTATGGAGTTGCCGGTTACAGGTAAATCGCCTTATGACTTGACACATCTACTTATAGAGAACCCGGATGTCCAAGCATCACCGGAAGCCATAAGTGCTGCAGGCGATGTACACACTGCTGTGCATGATCTCAACGATGCTGCACAATCTATGAGGCTCAATTTAGAAGAACTCGAAGATGCATTAGCAGAAGCACCAGCATCCACCCCGAAAGAGTCGGGATCCGAGGTAGCAGAATCAGTAGGAAACATAGACAAAAATATGGCTGAGCTTATAGAAGCCACCGAGATCATACACAAACAGACGGACGCGATCATTGGTGTCGAAGGTATGCCGGATGAAGTGGCAGCTATGGCGGAGACAGCTCATCTGAGCACCCACGGTCTCGAGTTCATTGGGGTTTATATGGAAAGCTATATCGAGAAGCTTGACACCTATAAAGCAGAGCCTGAGAAGAACAAAGCAAAAATGTTGGTTACTGTGGGAAATATCGAAGCACTTCGGAAACTGTATCAAGACACTATGGGTACAGGTGACTTTGTAACTACTATGAGGTTGCCGGTTACAGGTAAATCGCCACATGACTTGATACATCTACTTATGGAGAACTCGGAGGTCCAGGCAGCACCGGAAGCCATAAGTGCTGCAGGCGATGTACACACTGCTTCGCATGATCTCAACGATGCAGCCCAAGCTATGAGGCTCAACTTAGAAGAACTTGAAGATGCATTAGCAGAACTTGAAGAACCAACGACAGCAACAGCAGCGCCGACACCGACACCAACACCTGAAGGAGCGGGATTCGAAGCAGCATTCACCATTGCAGGTATATTAGCAGTTGCCTATATGGTGTTCAGGAAGAACAGGTGATTACTGCTATAAATAAACAATTTTTCCCTTATTTTTTGGGGAAAGCAGAGGTAGAGCATGGGCGCTCCAACGGCATATATTTTTAGAGGAAGGCAAAGAAAAAATGATGGAATATCCGGAGATAGACAAGTATGCATCGCTTGATTCGCCGATGCATCGCTTTGACCCGAGAGCAAAGATAATTGCCTTCATTTTTCTTATTTTTTCTATCGTTCTCCTCAATGATTTAAAGCTTGTCCTTATCGGCTTTCTCGTTTCTATCCTCTTTCTCATCGCTTCAAAACTACCGTTTCATTTTGTTATTCGGCATTTGAAAGGGGTTTCTATATTCATCATCCCTTTTCTTGTTATTATGCCCTTTACGGTGAAAGGGGATGAAATCTTCAGCATCTACGCTATAAAAGTGACCTACGAAGGTTTAAGATATGGCATTTTAGTAGCTCTAAAGGCTTTTTCTGCGGTTATACTCATTTTTCCGATGGTTGCGACCACGAAGTTCGAAACGACGATAAAAGCACTGGATAAGTTAAAGGTACCGAATATTCTCGTCCAGATGCTTATGTTTACGTATCGCTACATCTTTGTTTTCGTGGATGAGTTCCAAAAGTTATTGATTGCGATGGAATCAAGAGGGTTCAAACTGGGAACTAGTCTATACGCATTGAGAACGATAGGCAACGCGCTGGGAATGCTTTTTGTTCGAAGTTACGAGAGGGCAGAACGCGTATATTGGGCAATGCAGTCACGCGGATATACTGGAAGCCAGAAGACGCTGGCGGAATTTAAAATGTGTACGAAGGACTATGTATTGATGGTTGTTATTATTGCGTTTGCTGTTTGTTTGCATGTGGTTTGTTATGCCTATTAGGGGTGGTGTGAAGAAAAATGAAAAAAGAAGCAATAAGCGTCAAAAACCTCACTTACACGCATCCCGACGGTACAAAAGCGTTGGAAGATGCAAGTTTGGAAGTATATGAGGGCGAAAGAATTGCGATAGTGGGACCGAACGGAGCAGGCAAAACAACCTTTTTGCTGCATCTTAATGGAATACTACGTGGTAGTGATGGACAGGTAGAAGTGTTCGGTAAGAGCGTGGACAAGGAGAATAAAGAAGAAATAATAAAAGAAGTAGGAATTGTTTTTCAAGACCCGGATGACCAGTTGTTCATGCCCACGCTTTTCGATGACTTAGCCTTTGGTCCGCTAAACATGGGTTTAAAAGGAGATAAGGTGCGGGAGCGAGTAGAAAAAACCATTTTGTCGCTTGGACTCATGGGTTATGAGAACAGGTGTCCTCATCATCTCAGTGGTGGCGAGAAGAAAAAAGCATCGCTGGCTGCGGTTATGTCTATGGAGCCAAGGATACTGGTGCTTGATGAGCCGACGGCTAATCTCGACCCGAAGAGCCGTGCAGAGTTGATAAAAATAGTGAATGACCTGAACGAACGAGAAGGGATTACCGTGATAATGGCAACGCATGACGTAAATGCCGTCCCGGCGATTGCCGACCGCGTGTTCGTGCTGAACAAGAAGGTGATTGCAGAAGGCACGACACAGGAAATATTTTCGGATGGCGCCCTGATGAAGGCAAACAATCTGGAGGTGCCAGATGTATTCAAGCTGTTTGAAGTGTTGCGGTGTTTTGGCTATAACTGCGAAGAGCTGCCCCTGTCAATAGACGAAGCGATTGAGCACCTGATGCGGACGGCAGAGGTTAATGGCGGGCACATACATCTGCACATCCACGAGCATACGCACGATGAAGTGAAGAAATTGAGGAGTGAGTACGAGCATCATTAGGATTTATGTGCCAGACGGAAGAAAAGGCAATGAAGGTGATGTAAATGGAGATAACAAGAGTGATAACGGAGCTGTTCTGGCTACTTCAGAACTTGAATATAGCTGAAGAAGATTGTAAAGTCGGAATCGGGATTGAAACGAATTGAGGGGGCTCTACGGAGAGATGGAGTGTATGATTCTTGTGGGGTGGTGTTTTGTAACAGGTCTATTATGCGAACTCCGGACGGACGTGTGATTCCGTTCTGCAGTTACACTCTCGCTTCACAGGAGAGACGTCGAACAGAGGTTCTCGATGTCGCTTGAGGGGTGGGAGCGATCGCATGGTGATCAGTGATTTGCTGATTTTACGTAGAGGGATATCTTGAGTTGGCTTACACTACCTTTGTCAGTATTATGAAAACAACGAATAAGTCGGTTGAATCAAAACATATTTAAAGTGGTGTAGTAGATAAGGTATCATGAAGACTGCTGTCGAATCCCTGCGTGATCTCGGGCTCACCGAGTACGAGGCAAAGGTGTACACCGCACTTGTGAAGATCAGGAGCGGAACAGCATCGGACATCCATCTGGTCTCAGGGATTCCACGTTCTGCTGTGTACGGTGCGCTGAACCGGCTTGAAGAACGGGGAATCGTCGAGATCCAGTCCTCCAAACCGATGAGATATAGGGCGGTTCCTCCGGAGACTGCCCTTGAAAAACTTAAAGATTATTTTGTATGCGAGAGCGAAAACGCACTTATCTCGCTCAAGGAAATTTATCAAACACAGAAGATAGAAGCGCGAGAAGAGGCGATATGGACAATAAGTGGAGTTAAAAACGTAAGCGACAAAATTATCGAGATGATCAGGGGTGCACAGACGGATATCATCTTTGCTGCGTCTTATCCATCGTTTCACGAGATTGCAAAGACATACCCGATTTTTGAGAATATAAAAGGTGAAATAATCAATAAAATTGGAGAGGGCGTTACTGTGAGGGTGACCGGGTCGCGGAGCGAAGAACTCGAAGAGATTACAAAGAACATTCCGGGGGCACAAATCAGAGCATTTCCTGCCGATAAATCGATGGCAAGTGGCGGCTTACTGATCACTGATGGAAACGAGGCACTGATCACGATTGTGAGCGAGAACGTGAATACCAGTATGTACGATCTTACGGCGATCTATACGAACGGAGAGGGGGCTGTGTCGATATTCAAACACTTTGTTGAGACTGAGTGGGACGCATCAGGGTCTGTATGAAGGTGGGTGAAAAGATGGGGGGTGATTGAGATCTCGGTTAAGGACATCTTTGAGCAGGTCGGGATTTTCATCGAGAAGAACACGGGTCCGATACTCGCAATTGCGGCAATTCTCATCCTCCTCTCATTCGCCGGCGCACAGAGGATCGAGATGGCATCAGGCATCGAAACGTTCGTGGAAAAGGAATCCCGCCTTTATCAGGACTTTGACCTGCTGTACCGGCAGTACTTCGGAACATTAGCGATCGTGGTCATGGTTGAGAATGGTGATGTGACCACGCCCGAGGTCTTACACGCCATCGATCGTTTGGATACTGGCATTTCCGGAACAAAAAATGTTGTGGAGGTTGTTAATCTTGCAACTATGGTGCGTCAGGCAAATCTCATAGGATCAGGGCGTGACAGGATTCCTGATAATCAGAGGGCGGTCAGATCGCTCATCGATTCGATACCAGAACAGCAGCGTGAGATCGTACTGCCTGATACACGGCATACTGCTGCATATGTAATCATGCCGGCACGCCTCACCGATCCGGAGATGATTGATGTCCTTGCCGATGTTGAGGACATGGTGGAACTGGCATCGTTTCCGCCGGGATATAATGTCATCGTCACCGGACAACCAGCGTTCTATGTATCTATGCAGGATGAGATGAAATCGAGTATGGGATCGCTCCTTCTGATCGCATCGCTACTTATGGTGGTGGTGCTATTCATAGCGTTCAAACATGCACGATGGCGACTGCTTCCGCTTCCGATAGTCATCATCGGAATCGTCTGGACGTTCGGCGCGATGGGATTTCTTGGTATACCACTTACGATAGTCTCACTGTCTGCTTTTCCGATTCTGATCGGACTCGGTATCGATTATGCGATCCAGTTTCACAACCGCATCGAAGAGGAATTCGCAAGAAGTGGGGATGCGAAGAAAGCGGTCTCAGAAACGGTGCGGCACACCGCGCCTGCTGTTATGATCGCTGTAATCATCACCGGACTTGGCTTTGTGAGCCTATTCACCTCAACGGTGCCGATGATCAAGGATTTTGGACTGCTCTGTCTGATCGGGATCATCTGCTGCTTTTTTTCTGCGTTGTTCATCGAAATTGCAGTGATCTACTCACTGCACCGGAACAAAAACAACAGGCAGAACCGCAAACAGAAGAATGCGCGAACGACCAATAAAAATGTGAATGGTGCAGCCGAGCGACTATTCGGCAGTATTGCGGTCTGGTCTGCGAAAAATCCCCTGCTCGTGCTCGGTGTTGCAGGATCGCTCTGTTTTGCAGGTCTGTATGCGGATACGATGATCGGGGTCGAGACTGATGTGATGAAGTTCATGCCCCCTGAGATGCCCGCGCTTATCGACATCGACCACATGGTCGAGGTTCTTGGTGGCGCCGATCAGTTGAATCTGATCATAAAGGCGGATGACGTGACCGATCCGTCTGTGCTTGAATGGATGGATCGGTTTTCAGAACATGAGGTTGAATCGCATCCGCGTATCTTCAGCGCAGATAGCATCGCAGGTCCGATGAAGATGATGAATCAAGGAGTTCTTCCGGATGATGCCGCGCAGGTGGGTGTGGTCATGGAATCAATTCCTGAGAGTACCAGAGATCGATATATCTACGGGCGTACCACTGCGCTTATCAATCTCGGCATAGGGGATGCGATATCCGGGCTTGGACTTCCCAGAATCGAGCGTTTGATTGAAATGGTCGAGGACGATGTGCGATGGGTGCAGCCCCCGCCCGGCGTCACCGTCACGATCACGGGAGACCCGGTTGCGATGACCACGGTGCTTACAGCGCTCACGACGGGGAGGAGGATGATGACGTTTACAGGTCTTGTCCTGATCCTCGGAGGACTCTTCCTGTTGTATCGTGACTGGCTGAAAGCTGCGATCCCTGTGCTCACTATGATCCTTGTCATCGGCTGGTCTTCCGGGGTGATGTACGCACTTGGCATGGACTACACTCCAATGACCGCAACGCTCGGAGCGCTGATTCTTGGCATCGGATCTGAGTACGCTGTCATGATGATGGAGCGGTATTTCGAGGAGCGGGGCAAAGGTCTCGTACCGATCGAGGCTATCCGGGTGTCCACTGGTAAGATCGGAACTGCGATCACAGCATCCGGATTCACAACGCTTGCAGGGTTCTCCGCGCTGATTGCGTCTCCATTCTCGCTGAACAGAAACTTTGGCATCATCACCGTGATCGATGTACTGCTTGCGCTCTTGGCAAGTTTCTTTGTATTTCCGGTGCTTATCGTGTGGCTGGATGAGATGCGGGAGGGGAGGAGGGCGCGAAAGGTTGCGAAGATACGGGAATTTAATCGAACGAAACAGCCAAATCGGGCAGGAAACGGAATTACAGGATGAAACGAATCAAACTAATACACCCACCAGAAGGACAAACCATGAACCTGAACAGGACAATAATAGGCGTACTATTAGCAATTACATTACTCGCAGCAGCGATACCTGCTGCAACTGCTGCTGGAATACCAGACAACCTCTCGCCGGGCTTTACGTTCTCGCAGAACTTCTACGATGTCTATGGTAAGCCAAATCTGACCGCGGCAATCGTCGGCGATGCTGAGTTCGATCGCGGCGATGAGGTGACGCTTACAATCGATCTGATTAACCACGGAGTTGTTCTCGGATTCGAATCCGACCGCATGCCTGACGACGATAATGAGGAAGACCTTGCAGATATGGAACTAGGGTATGAACTCCAGCAGGTGAATGCGATCGGGATCACTGCAATGCTCATAGCGCCAGAGGATAGCCCGATCAAGGTGAAATCGGGACCGCAGCAGGCAGGATCGATCAATGGAGATAAAGGAGAGCGTAAGACTGCCCGATTCAACATCGAGATCGATGAGAATGCTCCGGCCGGCACATGCCCACTGATACTTGCCACGAGCTACCTGTACCAGAAGAACGCGCAGGTAAGCGGAAACGTCTCTGACAGTAGAACTGACGTGAACCTCTGGTACGACACACTCGACCAGACACAAGTACTCTACATAACCGTCAAGAAACTGGCTGACTTTGGGATTACCAACGTATCATCCGATCTCCGTGCAGGCGAGGATGACAGAGTGCTTTCCATAACTTACTTAAATACCGGTGAAGAGACCGCAACCGATGCGGTAGCACGGATCAGCGTGACCGATCCGTTCAGCAGCACCGATGATCAGGCATATCTCGGAACGCTTGCCCCGGGCGAGAGCGTAACCGGCATATTCGTACTCGATACGGATTCCGGCGCCGCAATAAAGCCGTATGGCATAGATACCGAGACTAGGTTTACGGATTCTACCGGGAAGTCAAGAATATCAGAGTCCATGACTGCAACAGTCGCTATTGCGCCTTTGATACCGACATCCGAGAAGGTAAAGCCCTACATTCTTCCGGCTGTGTTGCTTACACTTCTCGTGCTCGTGGCAACCGGAGTGCGGTATTATCTCACGAACTTTGCCGGGAACAGGAACGCCCCGAGAACGGATGAACAGGACGATTGAGCAGGTGATCTGGTGCGAACGAAGATTGTTACCATAATTGCCATCGTCGCAGCCGCTCTATTGCTTGCGGTTCCGGTTGCGGTCGGAAGCGAGCACATCCCTGAGAGCTACACACGGTCCACGAATTACTATGATGTCACAGGCGAGCCATACCTGCTTGCGACGCTTGTCGGGGATTGCGAGTTTTATCGCGGCGAGGATGCGGTACTTGAGATTACGCTCCAGAATTACGGAGCGATCTACCGAATCAAGGGCGATAAATATCTCGATTCCAGTGAAGAGGACTATGACGACGAGACCGAACTTGCTGAAACCGAACTGGGGGTAGAGATCGAAAAATCGTGCGCAAACAA
>JAUWGA010000007.1 GCA_030606635.1 Methanosarcinales archaeon | reverse complement strand
TCGAAGTTTGTGATGGTGTGCTGGGCATGCGGCGTTCTCTTCTCGCTTGCCATCGGGTATGTCGCGTACCCGCATCTCGGGCTGATCTACTTCACGGGCGCAATCCTTGCCGGAATCTGGATGCTTTTGCAGGCAGCGGATTTTATGCGAAACCCTCTACCTGAGAGGGGCGGACGGTTGTTCCTGCAGGCATCGTGGTACCGTGCAGTGATCTTTACAGCGGTGATCGCGGATGTGGTGCTGGGTACCATTGGATCTGCGCTATGATCTGAATGTGCTGTGTTTGGATTGTCGCTTTTCGGTCGTTCACGCAATTGCCATGAGCGGCTCGACCCGCACCGTATTTAAAGGCGGTAACGAAAGGATACCTCACAAAGTCGAGGCTAAATGAAGATCGGCATCATTGCGATTCAGGGAAATGTTGCAGAGCATGTGACGGCGATGGAACGCACGCTTTCCGAGCGAAACGACCGTGGCGAGATCATCCCAATCCGGCAGAGCGGACGTGTTCCGGATTGCGACGCCATCGTGCTTCCAGGCGGGGATAGCACCACGCTTGCGCGGCTTATGTGGAATGAGGGCATCGCTAAGAGATCCGGGACGCACCCCTTCCAAAACTGATGTCTGGAGAAATAGGAGTTCTTAATAATCAAAAAAATAAAAGAAGTAGTATAACATGAAAAGAGAAGCTAAATTATTACTTGAAAAAGGTATCAGCTCCCTAATTTTGAGTATAGAACATTTCAATCGACCAGACGATAGGGGGCGCATTGAGGCGGTTCTGATTTTACTTGATCATTCTTTTGAGCTTTTGTTAAAAGCCACTATTTTACATGAAGGCGGTAAAATACGTAAAAATCGTGAAAATCAAACTATTGGTTTTGACCAGTGTGTAAGAACCGCAATAACTCATAAAATTATCACAGAAGAACAGGCACTGACACTCCGAACAATTAATGGTTTAAGAGATGCTGCACAACATTACCTTGTCGAACTTTCCGAGCAACATTTATACTTACAGTCACAAACTGGATTAACTTTATTTAAGGACATATTGGAGGACATATTCCAAAAAGACTTAGCAGAAGAGCTACCAAAAAGAGTGTTGCCCTTGTCAACGACCCCACCACTCGATATTGCGGCACTATTTGAAAGTGAACTCGAAGAGATCAGAAAGTTACTTCTCCCAAAAACCAGACATAAAACAGAGGCAATCGTTAAACTACGGGGATTAGCCATATTTGATGGAACAATTAGAGGCGAGACACTCCAACCAAGCCAAAGCAATCTAGATAACTTAGCTGATCAAGTTAAGCAAGAAAAAGAATGGCATGAACTATTTCCAGGGGCGGCTTCGATTAATCTCACTTCAGATGGGACTGGATATAACTTATCCTTGAGAATTACAAAGAAAGAAGGTATTCCGGTTCACGTTGTCCCAGAAGGAACACCGGGGGCAGAAACTATCGCAATAAAAAGAGTAAATGAGTTGGATTTCTATAACTTATCGCATACCCAGCTTGCGGAAAACGTAGGCTTAACATCACCAAAAACAACAGCATTGGTAAGATATTTAAAATTAAAAGAGAATAATAAATATTTTAAAGAAATTAAGATCGGAAAATCAGAATTTAGTAGATATTCACAAGAAGCAATACATAAAATTAAAGAAGAATTGCCAAAAATTGATATCGATGAAATATGGCAAAAATACGGATATATAAGGAAGAATATCAATAATAACCACAATACTATGGTCTGACGTTTAAGCGACCACTTCTGATAACTATACCTGGAATTCATGGCATATTTTCTAAGTACGCGGAAAAATTCGGCGGAAAAATACCGAAAAGTTCATAGAATATTATGGTGATAAAGTACATCCACTATAGGTGCCATAAGGAGGACCCAACATGCCCCACTCAAAAAGACAACTAACCCTAACCCTCGGCGGTCCGGATGTCGAGGATGGAAAAATCCCTCTCGCAGCACTCGCCGGTAAACTAAACGCACTCCAGAAAGCCCTCTTCAACGTGGCGCTGGCACGGTCAGGAGGTCCGGTAGCGCAGCGTGGTAACTGGTCCAAGCGCATCCGTGCATCGTGTGAATTGCTCTTCTGCGAATCTCGCAAAGGCAGTCTTACCGTGGTAGCAGAGATCCCGCCGCCATCATCGGTGCAGACCACGCTCTCGGGAACAGAAGTTGATGAAGGATTGTGTGCGCTTGATACGCTGCGACAGGTAACGGTATCCATCAGTGCGGGCGATAGTTCAAATCTTGTCTCGATCATGCCAGATGGCGGGGCGCGTCTTCGTGCTCTAAAGTCCATTGAGGCGCTTTGTCCCCGCGA
Organism: Methanosarcinales archaeon; assembly: GCA_030606635.1. GTDB lineage: Archaea > Halobacteriota > Methanosarcinia > Methanosarcinales > Methanogasteraceae > Methanogaster_A. Next base: position 17,843 of record JAUWGA010000007.1, on the reverse strand, counting down.
TACTGACGGTTTCTGGGTGTCTCTGGGAAATGGGTCCGGAAAGACTTATGCTCGCCTTACTTCTGAATCCCGAAGCTTCATTCAACAGATATTCGAAGACGACGATGTTGTTGAGGTCCAAACCATAAGCGGAGATCTTGTGGAGATCCGGGTGCTCGCAGGTAGGCGTCATATCGTTATCCGCCGCCAACAGAGGGAAATTGTGTGTTACTATCCTACCGAGATGGAGGAAACTATTACACAACTCGTTGCTGGCTCTATTGTCGAAGTTAAAGGGCGGGCGCAGTTGGGCGATGACGGGGTGGTTCGCCAGATCGACGAAGTGTTGGATGTCTCAACAATAGACCTCTCGCCATTCCGGACACCATCATTCCATTTCAACGACAAGCGTTTCATCCTCAGGGAACCCGTAATCTGCTCTCCGGAATATCGCAATAACCTGTGGGTGTATGAGTGCCCACGCTATGGTTTACATGCGTTTTCAGAGGATCGGCAGGAAGCGCTGCGCCAGCTTGGAGAAGAGTTTGCTTTCCTATACGAGGGTCTGATAAATGAACTGGATGAAAAACTAACTCCAGATGCAATTGAACTGCGTGATCTACTCAAGGCAGATTCTGTTAGAGTCGAGGAGATCTAAAAATGGCTGTTTATCCTACATCCAAATTCATTACTGCAATCAAGCGGAAGGGTTTTGTTCCTGATAAGACTCACCACAACATGTTCTGGTACTACCTTGATGGTAAAAAAACATCAGTTCGCACCCGCACAAGTCATGGGGAGAAGGAATTCAATGACGGACTGATGGCTGAACGGCGCAAACAGATTGGGCTTTCCAGTAAACAGCAAATGCTTGATTTAATCGAATGTCCGCTCTCCTCAGAAGATTTGCAGCAAATTCTCATCGAAAGTGGGCGAATTCGAGAACCAGAACCAAAAGAAGCGACACAATAATGCAGTGGAGTTCAGATAGGAGTATCTCCCCGCAGAATAAGAATTACCCTTATCGCCAGAAAGCCTTAGAGATGGTTCGAGATCTGCGGAAGTGGGTCAAAGGAGAAATGGTGAAGCGATGATCCCCTCACCGAAAACATTGAATCCAATCACCAGCCACATTCGATAAATTCAAGTATTTTCATCAACCATACTTTACGAAATGGACGAAAATGCAGATTAGCGTCCGGTCACAGCGTTCTCTGCGCTGCTGCCACGATCGGATATGTCGCATCTGCTTTGTACCGCGCAGTGATCTTTACCGCGATGATCGCGGATGTGGTGCTGGGTACCGTTGGATCTGCGCTGTGATCCGGGTGCCGCTTTTTAGGTGGACTGTGCAACCGATCGATGCATCCTGCAGGGGCGCACGGAACTAACGCATCTGACGAGATCAGATAACATCCGATACCGTACCGTATCTCGTAGATCCCCGTTATGCGTTTAATCGCTCTGACGCAGTTCTTCTCGAATGCGCTAACATTGCCGAAGGTATTGACCTGACTCCCTTTACAACTGCAATCTTTATATCCCGAGACTCCCTTTTTATAGTTATGGCAGAGACCGCGGAAGTAGAAGTACCAACAGAGACATCATCGAGACCGATCGACCGGATCGATTCCAGTGCTGCTGATCTGATGAACACGATGACATCGTTACACGATCAGATCGCCACGCTCCGGATGCAGAACAGCGAGTATCAGGCACGTTTGCTCGATCTGATGGTTGCGAACGAAAGTCTTCAGAAACAGGTAGTAGCTCTCAATCAACGAATCGATGACTCTACAAAGCCGCCGCTTTTCATCGCAAGCGTTCTCGAGGTGCGGGACCAGGAGGCACTCATCAGGCAGCACGGGAACAATCAGGAGTTGCTTGTCGAGTATGATGAGAAACTGGAGGTCGGGATGCGTGTTGCTGTTAATAACGACCTGCAGATAATACGTGTCCTCGCAGGCACGATCGATGAGCGTGCATTGATCATGGAGGTGATCGATGATCCGGACGCCGAATACGAAAAGATCGGCGGGCTCGATAGCCAGATTCAGGAGGTTAGGGAGACTGTGGAACTGCCGCTTACGTCACCTGAACTCTTCGATGCCGTCGGGGTTGAGCCGCCGCGCGGCGTGCTCCTGTACGGTCCGCCCGGCACAGGAAAGACCCTGCTTGCAAAGGCGGTGGCGCACCATGCCGATGCCACCTTCATCAAGATGTCCGGGTCAGAACTGGTGCACAAGTTCATCGGCGAGGGCGCCCGCCTCGTCAGGGATGTCTTCCAGCTTGCGCGGGAGAAGGCGCCAACCATCCTCTTCGTCGATGAGATCGATGCCGTCGGCGGACGTCGCACGCACGATGGCACCGTGGGCTCTGCAGAGGTGAACCGCACCATGACCCAGATCCTGACAGAACTTGACGGCTTTGGGGAGCGGGGCAATGTGCGGGTGATGGCGGCAACCAACCGGATCGATCTCTTAGATCCTGCACTGCTGCGCCCGGGCAGGTTTGACCGGGTGATAGAGATTCCAGCGCCAGACGAAGCCGGACGGCTCCAGATTCTTTCGATTCACACGGAGAAAATGTCGCTTGCCAGTGATGTCGATCTTGTGACCATTGCCGCGGAAACCGATGACGCAACTGGCGCAGGCTTAAAGATCATCGTCACTGAAGCCGGCATGAATGCGATACGCAACAAGCGACACGAAGTCTCGATGGATGATTTCAGGTATGCGCTTGATAAGCTGATGAAAGAGGATATGAGCGAGCCGCACGGGATGTTTGTGTGACTCTTTTACTTTTTCGAATATGATCGAGTAATGTGTGGTGGGAACCACGAGATTACACAGATTTCCACAAGATTTCTGTGTTAATCTTGTGTAATCTCGTGGTTTATATACGGATATCCACACAATACTCGAGTATGTGCACTCTTTCTACGGGAGGTCGAGAACTGCCGATTCGCCGCGACTTATCGGGTGATCCTCTCCATCTCGGCAGCTCATGATCCGCAGAACCGCATCATCAACCCCGATCATCTCCTGTTCCCCAGTCATCATATCCCGCAGCGTGACCATGCCTCCCTCAACCTCCTTCGCGCCGACGATCACCGCGTAATCGGCACCGATCGCGTCAGCGTGTTTCAGTTGCTGCCCGAATTTCCTGCCGCTGATATCGATCGTGGTGCGCACGCCCGCATCATCCCGCAGCCTGCGGGTAACCCGGATCGCATCCTCTACCACCTCCGGCAGATATACAACCGCTACCCGCGGCTCATGCGGCGGATCGATTCCGCATACCTCAAGCACCCGGTCAAACCCGATCCCAAAGCCGCACGATGGCGTCTCGCTGCCGCCGAAGAGTTGCGCAAGCCGGTACGTGCCGCCGCCACAGATCTGGTTCTGCGCGCCAAGTCCTGCTGCGTACATCTCAAAGACCATGCCTGTGTAGTAGTCAAGCCCTCTCACGATCCCGAAATCTACCTCGTAACGGACGCCGTAGTGATCCAGCACAGAGAGCGTCGCCTGAAGCTCTTCAAGCGGCTGTACATCACCTACAATCGATCTGGCTTCATCGATATCCGCATCGAGAAGTGCTGGCAAACGCTCCCGCAGATCCGGCTGATCCGAAAGCAGCGCCTTAAGACCGTCGATGTCCTTCTTGTCCATCAGCCGCATCGCCTCTGCCTGCACCTGCGCATCCAGATCCTGAATCAGCCCACGAACGACGCCAAGATGCCCGATGCGGAGGTCAGCCTCGATTCCGATATCAGATACCATAGCGGCTGCAAGCGCGATAGCCTCTGCTTCAGCTTCAGCGCGGTCGCTTCCGATTAACTCGACGCCAAACTGCCAGAACTCCCGGAACCTGCCTTTCTGCGGGCGTTCGTACCGAAAGCAGTTCTCGAAGTAGTAGAGCCGGATCGGCTTTGGCGATACCGACATCTCGTTTACGTACATGCGAAGGACGGGCGCGGTCAGTTCAGGGCGGAGCGCGATATCTCTGCCGCCTTTGTCTTTGAATGCGTATAATTCATCTACGATCGCTTCGCCTGACTTGATCGTGAAGAGTTCGGTGTGCTCGAATGTGGGGGTCTTCACTTCTTCGTAGCCCCAGTGCTCTGCGGTTCCTCGCATTCGGTTCTCGATGTATCTGCGCTTTGCTGTTTCCGCGGGGGCGAAGTCGCGGGTGCCTCGTGGTCGGTTTAGTTTCATGTGTGTGGGGTTCCTCTGGGGGGTATCTTCGGTTTATACGATTTCGTTATGTGTAAAGAGATATCTTATTTCAATTAACGGGCGGCAGAGTTTGTGAAACCACACACCTCGTCGCACCCTTGTAGCTACATACATTAACCTCTATCAACTTTTCAGAATGTTGCTCATAATCTCGGCAAGTTCCTTGGGTGGTGTTTTTATTCTGCCGATCAGCATATTCCTGAAGTGTTCGTATTTGAGACCGTGCTGACCGCAATATGCTTTGAGAAGATCGCGTCCCTTGCATTCGGAGCACCAAGTATCATTTTCAATCGCAGATTTTAGTATCTCTTTAGCCTCTTCTTCGATTTCAGGAAATTCGGGAATGGTATGTGGTGTTGATGGAGCGGTTTGCCGCTTATATACTGCATCATAAGCATCTTTAGCGATCTTCGCAAGCCGAGCATCGAAGAGAGCTCTTGTATACGGCTTCAAATGAGTTTCTGAAAGGATGAGTTTCTTTAAATCACTAATCACTCCCTCTTCTGTAGTATAGGGACACTTTCTTCTCATAATTGAGTGAGTCACTTCTAAGATTTCACCTTCGTCAAGCAACAGATTCTCCACATGGTATACTGGCAGGCGAAATAATCTTTTACCCTCTGTAGGATCGGGCTCAAATCGCTCGATGTCTCCATCTACAATGCTGAAATACTCTTGGAAACCAGTGGATTCCGCCAGCAACGCATTTACTCGTTCCGCTGTTCTTCGCACCGTAGCAGAGTTTCCAGCAGGCACAAAACTGATATTGTATTCGCCCGGCGGGTACGCCGCCTCATATATCTCGCGATCAGCAGAGGTATCCTCACCTTCGATAAAGACGATTCGCTGGTTAAAACTAACAATCCCTCGCGACCCCATCAGTTCCGAGAGAATGCTATGTAGATGTTCATTATGAGTCACACGCACCAACTGATTACCGCCGTCTTGTGGTGGCTCCTTAAGGATCGTATAAAGAGAGTCTGTACCGGCAGCTATCATCATCTCTGGCGAATGCGTTGTGAGCAACATCTGGTTACCTTGCCCCAACTGCCTCAATAGTTCTAAGTATCGCCGTTCAAGGTCTGGATGAAGATGTGCATCAGCTTCATCAAATAGAATTACGGCTTCTTTCGGTTTTAGTTGGTGGAACCGAATGAAAATATTGAGAATCTCCTTTTCGCCGGAGCTCAAATCATCAATGTCAATATCACCCATAGGAGTCGAGATAACGAATTCAAATGGCGACTTATTTATGAAAACGTCCTTAAACTTCATTGGAACGAAGAAGCGATTAAAGAATTTTCTTATTTCTTCTAGCGAGTCCTTAAATTCTGGTTTGCCAGATCGGTGCGAAGTTTGTAACTCTTGCAAATCTTGCATCTTAAGTCCTGCAAGGTACTGTTTTGTTAACTGAAACTTCTGATCGCTGTTTGCCAGTGTTTGCTTGGCGCGATCATCGCTCATGCCACTAGTATCATACGTCTGAAGCTGAGATTTCCGGTATTGGCGATGAGCGTTGATATAGTCGAAAAAGCCGGGAGAGCCAAGAGCGTGACTATAATAACTGAGTAACTGCCTGACAGACTTTGAACGCTTCACTACCTGGGCTCCACCACCCTTATTGATTTCGATAATGACTTCTTCTGTTTCGGGACACTCGATGTTAAACTTCTCTTTCACAAACGATCGTTCGTCTTCCGTAAATGCTAACGTCATCGTTATTGTTGCTTTCGTTGCATCAGCGGAGACCGTCCTTGGATCGAAAGAGAAGGCGCCATAGGAACCAGCATGTTCCTTCGCTGTCATGAGTGCTTCTAGTAAAGCACTCTTGCCACAACCATTACCTCCACAGATAACCATGAAGTCTGGAACGTTCGAGCACTCTGCTAAGCGAAGATTGCGAAAGTTCTCAATACGAAAGCTTAAGATTCGCATGTGCTATACTTTCCTCCTTCTGTTCTATAATACTGCTCTCTTGAAATTGAAGTACAATGCCATATAACGGGCGACTGGGTTCACGGACGAGGCATAAATCCATATACGCCCTGCTACACACCACACCATTATCTACCCTTCCTCTGCTCGCATTGAGTACAGTGATCCCCACGACAGACCCTTTCTCGCATCTGATTATGAGATCATCGTCCGTAAGCTCTGAATCGTCTGCATGGCTTTTTGAAATTGAGGTACAGAACATCAGCCTCTTTATCATAAACCGCCCAGATCCTCGAATATGACACATCCAACAATTCAGGTACGCGGTTCAATACGCCCTTCACTTCCACCGCTTCCATCTATTTCACCCCCTCTCAAGTTATCATCTTTGCCTCGTTAATAAGATGGTTCTCATCTTCACCATTTTTAGCACGATGTTTCAGAACAGCGAGCCCTGATCCAGTGGTTCTGTACTTTTGTAGTCTGCTTCTTGGCTTATCTGGAATGGTAAAAGATAGCAAACCATTTTGTAAGAGTGGCAGAATGTGTCTCTTGTAATTCCTGTAAGCAGGCGAAAGATTGAGGTAATTCAGGATCTCCTGCTTCTTCCGTTCTGTTCTGCAGAACTCAAGTATCTGAATAACTTGCTCACTGACTTGCTCACTGACTTGCTCACTGACTTGCTCACTGACCCGCGCCTCTGGGTGGGCAGCCAAAATTGTCATAAAATAATTACGATCACCATCAGTTTCAAAAACCGGTTCCGGAGACCCGTTCTCCTTCATCGCCCGCTTTATTTTCGGAAAACCCGTGCCTCTCCCTTCGGTAAGATGCAATTCCTTTAAAAAATCCCCGATGCGGCGGTTACGGTATTTTCTTGCGGTAACGCGTTCATTATTCAGGTTATCTTTGTTAAGTGGGGGAAGCGGTCCTGGATAGCTGATAATCTCGATCCGACTGGGAAATATGCGGACCTCGACAGGCGAATTGCTTTGATAACTGCGATGGTAAAGCGCGTTCACAACGGCTTCTTCGATGGCTTCGTAGGGGTAGTTGAAAAACCGGATCGCTTCTGCCTGACCAGGAACCTTACGAACCGATTCAGTCACCACATTGTTCTTCAGATGGGTGAGCGCAGATATGATCTGCTGTTGGATCGGTCCCGTAAACGTCTTTTCGGTAAAGCGGTCACCGATCCCATCTTCAAACTCTACGATATCTATCTGGGCGCCACGGAAGAACCGTTCCGGATGCTCGTTAAAAAAGAGCAATCCTGCATTTTTCGGATTCAAATACTCATCCGGTCCTTCGACGATGTTCATTTTCCGGCACAGATCTGAAAAAGGCAAATCTGTTGATTCGGACAAGAGAGCACTCTTTGTTTCGGCGAGATGCGACTTAATCAACGTCAGGTTCAAATCCGTGATAGCGGCACGGTGATTGATCTGATCATCGAAAGGAATCTGATTTGCCATCAACAGGAGCTCCCGCTCTTCGTCGAGGCTCGCTTTTTTGGTTACGGAGTAGTGTCTGATGTAGGGGATGTAAACGGATCCTTTCGACAGTTTTTCAGGAGCTTTGTAGGGTCTGTTGGAGCCTCCAGGTGCCCAGATGATCAGGATCTTTTTATCCTGAAAATCAACCGGTTCAACGATAGGCGCGTAATACGGTCGCAGTTTGTGGCATATTTCAAGCAATTCCTCCTGGATAGCGTCGATCTTCGTGAGAGGGACTCCAACAGGTGGCAGAACCGGGCGTCCACCGTCATCTTCGATTCCGATTATGATATAACCACCGCCCCAATCGTTAAAATCGTTGGCGAATGCGCAGATGCTATGCATTGTCGGGATCGGGTTCCAGCCTCTTTTAAACTCGATCCGCTCCCACTCCACAGTTCTGCCGTTTATCAGATCACGGATGTTTACAGGAAGAGCCATCAGTATGAAATCTCCTTTAGTAGCCCCAGTGCTCTGCGGTTCCTCGCATTCGGTTCTCGATGTATCTCCGCTTCTCTGTTTCCGCGGGGGTGAAGTCGCGAGTGCCTCGTGGTCGGTTTAGTTTCATGTGCATGATCTCCTCTGACGGGGTCTGCTATCACGCCGCACCATGTCCCGCCCTCCCCCTGCTCGCATTGAGAACGGCGCTCCCCACAACCGACCCATTCTCATACCTGATTATGAGATCATCATCCTCTTTATCATAAACCATCCAAATCCTCGAATATGGCACATCCAACAGTTCAGGTACGAGATTCAATGCCTTCCTTACTTCTACCGCTTCCATATTTTTTAGTCTCCTTTCAAGCTGTCTTCTACGCCTCGTTAAAAAGGCGGTAATCGCAAATCCATCTGCTCTACTCAATTCGATACATTACTACAATATACTTCCGTTTAATTTCTACGCCCCGCATCGAAAACTATATCCCACAGGAATAACAGAGCAACAGCCAGATGAAACAGCGAATATCGTTATTACTCGTGCTAACGCTCCTGCTGACCATGCCCGCGGCAAGCGCAGGCTACATGCATATCACCCAGACGACAATGGAGTTTGAGCGCGCAGATGCTGTGTTTACACTCGATTACGAGCTCGATCTTCTAGTAAGGATCTATGTCATGGCTTTCGGTAGTGCAAAGATAGTGCCCGAGATCGAGGCACAGTTCGTGTCATTCGATGAGGACGATGTTACGATAGTGGGACTGGACTATGAACAGGCGGTCGTAATCGTGAAGAACGTTTCGTATTACGAGGGTGGATATTATTTCCACGACCCACACGAGTTCGGGATAACCATAGGAAAACTGACTGTGGACCCACCTGACAGACTCCCGAGAACATACTTGAACACCAATGCCACTCAAAGTCTATTCTACGCGGATGTCTGGGACTGAACCATACTTTGCCAGCCTACAATTCTCTTCTTGCTGACTTTAGCGAGTTTGCCAGATAGTTCTTCGGCATCAGCCGCAGCCAGATCCGCTTGCGTCTTTATGCCAGCCGATTGCAGTTGCTTTGCGATAGCATCCCCGATACCTGCGACATCGGTCAATCCCCCTTTCGCCCCCTTCCCTGCCGCTGCCTTTTTACTTTTACTTTTAGCACCGGTTTTCCTGCTCGTTTTGCCGCCTTTACCTTTGCCCTTGGAATTCTCCTTATTCTTCTGTAACTCGATGAAACTACAGTACGGGCATCCGATCTCCCACGGGCGGGCGCCCTCCCGCGCAATGCGGACGTGGTGCAAGCCCTTGTGCGTCTCGCAGGTCGTCTCGGTTATGACCAGTTCCCCGTACCGCGGCGGCGGGAGCGGCAGCGTGAACTTGCAACTCTCGTCCGGACTCGTGCACTTGATGAACCTGCCACCGCTTCTCGACATCTTGGCGACGAGATCAGATCCGCATTCGGGGCAGGGACCGACCACAGGATCGTTTCCGGCTTTTTCGGCTTCTTCCCACTTCAGGTGGTTGCAATACGGGCATCCCACATCGATCGGGCGTTTTCCAGCTATTGCAATCATCAGGCGGTGCAGATTATGCTCCTCGCAGACCTTGTCAGTGACGATCACCATCCCGTATTTCGAGGACGGGATCGAGAGCGCTAACTTGCAGTCGGGATAGCCTGTGCATCCGATGAACATGCCGAACCGTGACGGGCGCACCACCATGTCAGAGCCACATTCAGGACAGGGGCCGACCACGGTGTCGGTGTAGAGCCCGTCGCGCAAGCCCTCTGCGATCTGCTCCTTGTTCGTCACCAGATCGTCAAAAATGGAGTCGAGCATCTCTTTTGACTCCGTTATCACGGTGTCTTCTGTTATCTTCCCGTCTGCGATGTCGGACATGTCTCCTTCGAGTTTACTCGTCATATCAGGGACGACAACCATCTTTGCATACTTCTCAAGCGTGTCGACCACCGAATAGGCGGTCTTCGTCGGCTGGATCGGAGTTCCGTGAACGTACGCCCGATCGTACAACTTCTGGATGATCTCGTGCCGGGTCGATTTCGTTCCAAGCCCCAGATCCTCCATCACCTTGATAAGCCTTGCCTGACCGTATCTTCCAGGCGGTTTCGTCGTCTTGCTCTCGGTCTCGAACTTCTTGATGCCGAGCACCTGCCCATGCTTAAGATCAGGCAGTATCCGGTCATCTGATTCGTGATACGGGTAGTAGTATCTCCATCCGGGTTCAACGAGGACTGCGCCGTTTGCGACAAAATCCTCTCCTTTTATATCGATGATGACCCGAAGCGTCTTCCAGAGAGTTGCGTCTGCGAATGTAGCAAAGAATCTGCGGACAACAAGTTCGTAAACCTTCCATTCATCGTCCTTCAGTTGTTTCCTGCTTGCAAGCGATGCAGGATGTATCGGAGGGTGGTCTGTACTCTCTTTTTTTCCGGCAGTCGGCTTGAGCGGTTTCTTAAGCAATTTCGCCGCATACTCCCCGAATTCGCTTTTAAGAAACATCGATACAAGATCTTTCAGGTCAAGACTCGCCGGATAAACGGTGTTGTCGGTCCGGGGGTATGATATGAATCCGTTTGTGTACAGGTTCTCTGCGATTCGCATTGCATTCGCGGGACTGAGTCCGATTCTGCTTGCGGCTCTTATGAACTCGGTGGTGTTAAATGGAGTCGGTGGCTTTTCTGTCCGTTTTCCCTTCTTCACATCGGAAACTGTCCCTTCTTTCGCATCTTTAACCTTTGAAAGTACTTGATCGAACTCATCCTTCTCCCAGAAGCGGTCCTTCCTGTGCTTTGACGTAAATCCTTCCTTGTGGACTGCGTAGAGTTCCCAGTACGGTTCCGGGACGAACGCTTCCCGCTCCTTCTCCCGATCCACGATCAGGGCAAGGGTTGGGGATTGAACTCTGCCTACGGACAGGAACCGCTTTCCGAGACGCTTTGAGGTGACTGAGAGGTATCTTGTCAGTGCGGCACCCCAGACCAGATCGATGATCTGGCGCGACTCCCCTGCCGCTGCAAGGTTGAAATCGATCGCTGTGAGATTTTTAAATGTATTCTTGATCTCAGCGGGCGTGATCGTGCTGTATCTTGCCCTGTCTGCTTTGATCTTCGGATTTGACCCCTTCACTATGTTTAGAGCCTCTACGCCGATTAATTCCCCTTCCCGGTCGTAATCGGTAGCTATCGTTACGGTATCTGCCTTTTTTCCGAGCGTCTTGAGTGCGGACACGATCTTGGCATTTCTTCGGTCAGGGACTGTTACGATCTCTGCATGGATGAGATCGCGTGCATCGGTCTTCTGCCAGCTATTGTATTCCTCTGGAAAATCGACGCCGACCACATGCCCGCTCAGTCCGATTACCACCTCGTCCCCTGCTCCGTACGTGTTCACCCCGTTTACCCGGACCATCTTTGAGGCACTGCCGAAGAGGATACCTGCGATTCTCTTTGCAGTATTGTGTTTCTCTGTGATGATCAGGTGCATGATGCCATGTTATTGATGCGTGATATTTATATGTTACGCGGCGGATGGGCTGCCAACCCGGACGAATCGTAATCCCTTGATCCGCAAAATCCCCACAATCAGCCACGCACAAGCGCATTCCTGATCACGTCTTCGGATTTAAGGAAGTAGATGTCCCTGATCCCCTCTGCTTCCGCACAGAAGTCAAGCCCGCGGATCACAACGACCGGCGTGCCGTCAGACCCCTCGCCGAAGAGCAGGTTTGCAGCAGCAGCGATCTCGTCCACGACCGCCTCGTTTGCCACTTCAAGGACGTTACCAAAGAGATCGCACGATCCGCGCCAGTCCCTGGTCGGTGTGATCCCTGAGATCCCGATTGCAACCCCGATCTGCCCGTCACGGAACGCACGTCCGTTGGTGTCTGTGATGATCACGCTGACGATTTTATTTGTCATCGAGAATATGTCTTCCCTGATAGTTTTTGCGCTTCCGTCAGAATCCTCTGGCAGCAGTATGATCCGTCCGGAATCGATATTCGATCCATCGATTCCGGCGTTCACACAGATGTTACCGTTTCGGGTCTTCACAAGGAGGAACGGCGACTCCAGAAGGATCTCCTCGCTCTCATCGAGAACCGCCTGAACGAATCTGGAATCGCTCTCGTTTCGCTCTGCGATTGCGATAGCGCGGGCAGACGGCGCGATATCCGCAAGCTCGGCAACCCTGCCCTCTGCCTTTGCAACGATTGTGGACGCGATGACTACGATGTCGCGGTCGCAGAGGCGAGCATTCTTGCAGATGATCCTTGCAAGGTCATCCCCCGCCTCTACAAGTGGGATATCCGGAACAGTGAATGCGTTGAAATGCATGATTATACAACTCGGATATAGTGGTGAACTGTGTTAGTTCTTAAAACCCCCGCGACCTGTTGGGAACACACCTGCGCATGAAGATGCGGCGCAGAAGTTGCTAACGAAAAGAGATCACCCCACATCCACACTGACGATGTACTCAACGATCACCAGTTCGTTAAACGGTATATCCCCGCTCCATCCAGTTGTCGGATCAAACGTTGTATCGAATTCATCACTGATGAACCGTCCCCACGCATCAGCGTATCTGCTCTCGAACTTGAGGCGCAGTTCCCCGTTCTGATAGACCGCTGGCGTATTGAAGACGCTCTCATTAAACCTGGGATTGCTGATCGTGACCTGCGCAATCCCACCTCCAAAAGAGGAGCACGAGTCATTGATCTTGACCAGCGAGAACAGTATATCACCCTGATCTGTGGAATTGAACATTCGCGGATTCGAGAGCATGACCGAGCCTGCCTGATACTTCACGACCACTGCGCCGTTTTCACATGCCACAGACCCGACCCTGCTGTTAAATTCGATATTGCCCATCAAAATCGAATGATTGACCCTGGTTCCGCTATGGGTGATCTCGATCGTCAGGTTGCACGCAGCAGGATCAGTCCGGAGCGATCCGCCTTCAGCGGTGCCGAGTTTTGTCGTCCTGACAGGTGCCTGATCAAGAGCGACTTTGAATAGGTCGGTCTGGAGGATCAGGAACCCCTGTTCAATGCTCTGGAATTGGGTCGCGTCCGTCGATGACCGTAGTACTGGGAAACCGACCGCATATATCATCCCGATCGAAAGCATAACGATTCCGAATATGATTACGTATCCGATTACCTCGGAAACTGCTCTGTTCGATTTAATCGCCGGCCCAGCCGAACGAAACGGACGTCTAAGATGCCGGACGTTCTTCGATTCTTTTTTGGAAGAATTTCTCTTCATGTCGCCTCCTGTTACTCTTTACTGATGAACCACAATCTGTGCGTTCCGCTGGCGCTGTGCGTCTCCCCGTCGATCGGTATGGATGAGCCGATGCCGTTTAGGGTGTATGATATGTTGATGTCCAGGTCATCCGCACTGATGATCACGGTCTGGTCGGTGGTGTTATTGGTGGACATCCTGACCGTGTATGCGTGTCCGCCGATTGTCTGCGGCATCTCAAGCGTTGTGCTCATCGCACCGTTCTCAGGCACGATCAGGTAGAACATGAGCAGCTTGTTACTGATGTCGTTTCCGACATCGTTGAACTGCTGGGTTGCAGCCACATCGACCGGAGCCGCAGTGAGCATAGCGCCTGCGGTCATCATCACGACTGCGAAGAAGAGGATCGCTATACCTGAGATTATGACATATTCGAGCGGGTAGGAGACTGCACGGCAATCCTCCAGGTTCGCGGAAGGGGATCTACACAGTCCTAAAACTATGCACCTCCTGCACCCTCTGCGCTCTTCGCGGCGATGAAGATGAATCATTGTATCTTCAGATCGTGTCGTGTTCATGTAACCCCCTATATCATCATGGATGTGCTATTCAGGTGCTCTGTGTACTCTGTGACACCATCATCGAACGCAATAGCAGCTGTCACAGTGGTGATGTTTAAGTACTCGGTCTCGGAGTAGTTCATCGTCGCGTTCACGGATACAGTCACCAGCTGCCCGTGATAACGGTACAACTGGGAAAGAAGATTCCCAAAGTTCTCCATCGTATCATTGATCACATCGGTCTCGTTCTTCTGGATGGCAGCGGTATTCATCTCCCGGTAGGTCTCATCGTAGAGTTCGCGGAGTTCGTACATCGGAAAATCGATCTCAGCCTGTGATGACTGGAGCCCTGCCATGAAGGACAGGTTCAGAAGCACGATCAGCGCTGCAAGGGTTATGCTTACCGCAAACCCTGCAAGAATGATCCACTGCCCGTCCTCATTCCGTATCATTTATACCACAGCTCTAGTCTTACTTCGACGATGTTCCATAGATCGATGATCGGCGCTGGCGCCATACTTGCGTCCGGTATCCGTGTCTCAGCATAATGCCGTGCCTCCATCGAGTCCGGGATGTCGGTGTACTGAATCGTGACCAGTCTCGTTGCTGTCACCGAATTGTACTGGGGTGCGCCATTTGTTATGATCCGCTTCTGCACGACTCGCGTCTCGTTTCCGCGGATGTAGTAATATACGCGCAGACGCGAGAGTTTGATTTTGCCCTCGGTATCAGAGTGCACAATGAACGTGATATTATAGTTTCCGCCTGATGGATCATGCGAGGAGATATACGAAGTTAAAGTCTCTGAAAAGTCAGCAGTCCTCTGGGTGCCGCGATACTCTGTGGCATACAGACGGATCATCCATGTACGATCATGATCCTGATCAAGACTCTTCATGGCCCCATTATCACAGTACCAGTCGTTCACGTCATCGGTGCTATTTGCATACCCATATTCGTTATTGGTGCCAGAACCGTTGATGCGGAGTTCGTTTATGCCGCGGTCCCATACGCCGGGGGGCAGGGTGATGTTGTACCACACAAAACTGCTGTTTGTTGGTACGAACGCGGATCCGATCCACCGGTCATTGACATAGATGTTGATGTTGCCATTATTCCCTTTCGTGTAGATGGATAAGTAGGATTTTCCTTCAACTGTCGTGTCTATGTCAAACATTTTGTATATAGCGTCTGTGCCATTATCCCCAAGCGCGATGCTGTTGATTTTCACATTGTTGTGGTTAACCTCCTCGATGTCGTAGTTCCATACCGTGCTGTTGTGGACGACGATGTAGGGTCTGTTCGGGTAATTCAGAACATAACCATAGTAATAAAGCACATTGCCCTCGCCCCAGATAACGTGGATGTTTCCATCGGCGTCCACAGTTATGTATGGCTCGTATCCGCTACCAAGCTGCTGCGGCGAACTCCAGGATCCTCCGGCATTGTTTGAGTAGTAGACATCGTCAGCATTAGCCCATACGATATGCGAGACGCCGCTATAATAGTCGTTATCAATTGAAGGATCCGATACCGAGGTTCCGGTGTACACCGGATCTTTTTGGGACCAGAAACCACCGGTGTTGTTTGAATAATATAGCGTGGTTCCGTTCTCGACCCATGCGAGATACAAATAATCATTACGGTCGAGTGATCTGGAAACCTGTGAGGCATTGGTGCTGTCATCCACACGTATGGGCACACTCCAGTTGCCCTCTATCGTGTTCATATAGTACACAATCCTGTTTTCAAGGAAGACGAGATGTTTGGTATTGTTAGAGTCGATGTTAAGAAGCGGGCCTGTTGCATTGGTGGTGTTGTTCACCTGTACGGCAGGAGACCATGTGCCTGCGGTGTTATTGGAATAATAGACAGACGCGTTCTCGACCCAGACGATGTGCGGTACATTTGCGATATCGACAGCGATGCATGGCTGCGACGGGTCGTGCGACGGCTCGTTTTTGCTGCTATCGTTCACCACTTGCATATCCTGTTTATCTATCCATATCCCGTCATTTGTTCTTGAGTAATAGACAGTATCTTGTTTTATGAATACTGCATGAAGTTCATCGCTACTGTCGCCGGTCATGCTGAGATTATTGGTATCTTTGCCACCTTTGTTGACATCATCTTTGGTCCATGCCCCACCTTCATTACTTATATACCACAGTTGGGGGTTGTTTTTGCTGTAGCTGATATGCACATTTCCTTCCGAGTCCACCACGATTGCGGCATCGGCATCCTTTGCAAAGTTCAGTGTCAGCTCCTCGGTGCCGATCGACTCGTTTGGCAGCCCTGTGACATCCATGTTCGCCTTGTACACGGCTGTTGTGTTTTCTGGAAGCACGATGTGAACCGTGAGGTTCTCATTCCCTGTAAAGTTCAGGGTCTTTTCGTAACTTCCATCCGAGAACGTGTACAGGTGCCCTTTCAGCAGCGTGTCCAGAAACGCAAAGATCACATTGTAATTGACAAAATCCGGAAGCAGCGTATCGAGATACTCGTCAAGCGATGGGGCTGCCTTGACGTGAAGGTTCGTCGCATAGATCGCGCCGGATGAGTTTGAGTGGAGTATGAATGGCACAGCCCATCCGGTCTCATTGGTTGATGGATCGAGCCACTGATAGACTGGGTGTTCGCTCACATTGGTGGCGCCACTGAGCGGACGACTCGCAGTCCATCTGTTGATCGCATCAGCAAAATCAGAGGTTCTCTCGGTGGTGTTAAACGGCTGGGTGATCGGGAGGATTACGCGGATCATTTTAGCTCCACCGCCATCCACGCCGATATTCAGGTTGCCAGCGGTGACGTTGATTGTGATCGTGTTATTTTCGATTCTCCACTCGGTGATGTCATGTGGAAGCGTGATGTTGTGCCATGTCCAGTTTCCGCCTGTGTCAATAGCAGGGCTGCTCGCATTGACCTCGACCCCGTTTACCGAGATTCTAACATCTGCGCTATTGCTTGGGGCGGTGTAGACGTGCATCGAAAGAAGGGCATCGGTCGTAATCTCCCGGTAGATCCGGAGAGTCTTGCCGGTGGAGTTGCCAGCAGAGACCGGTATTGGGCCAGTCTTGTTGCCATCATCAGTCTTTATCACGGCCATGTACTCCCAGACCTTTGTTATGTTATTCGGATCGGTCACAGCTCCGATAGCAAGCCATGGCTCTTCAGGGAATTTCGGTGTGTACACATACACCTCTCCAGCACCGGGCGCGCCGACCGCGACATCAGAGATGCAGTCATCGTCCAGATCGCCGATGTATGAGACGACGCTGCCGAAATTTAAGGCGCCTGATATCTCGATCGGATCGACGCCGAGATCAACATCATAGAAGACCTCTGCCTTACTATCAGATCTTCCAACGATCACGCCTGCATATCCGTCGGAATCCACATCGCCGGCAGCAGATACCGAGATACCGAAGCCGGAGCTGGATTCTCCGGTCAGGTTGATATCAGACGTGTTGTCCGGATTAGAGCCGCCGTAGAAGATGTGCGCACTGCTCTTTGCTGACGCGCCGACGATGAGATCGCATACGCCATCCTTGTTCACATCGCCGGCGGAAGATGCCGAGATCCCGAAGTCTGAGTCGGATTCTCCACAAAGCGTGAGATCCATCTCGTTATTATATCCGCCATTGATCACTGGAGGGAGTGATGCGCTCCCGTATATGACATAAGTCCGGTTGGCAGCGTTTGCACCGATCACGATGTCTGATAGGTCGTCTCCGTTGATATCAACCGATGCGACAGAGATACCGAAGTAGTCACTGCTGTTGTATGGGTTATACAGCGTGATCTTATTTCCGCTGAACGGGGCTCCTCCAAAGTATACGAATGCGTTTCCGCAGTTTGCCACGTATTCACGTGCTGTTGGCGCACCAATGAGGATATCGCCGAAAGAATCGCCGTTCACATCGCCACA